>JAYSST010000672.1:0-20399 GCA_043720435.1 Bdellovibrionales bacterium | reverse complement strand
CGATTTTTTCGGGACGCTTCGTTAACGTCAGAACTTTCGTGCTCGGCAGCACCATGACCTTGGATGTCTGTGTCGGCGAGATAAAGCCGCCGTCGAGCTGTGCGACTCGCCATTTATTCAATTCAGGATCGACGACTCTCGATTCATATTTTGGGTATGGAAAAAGCTCATCAGCTGTCTTTGCTTCAGCTATCAATGAAAAATCCATCGCAACAAGCATTTCATCGGCATCATCAATCCGAACCTTTACAATATGTTCTGGAATTTGGATCGACAGATCGTCTACAGATCGAATTGCTAGATGAAATGTCAGCGAATGTTCTGGGTGTTCTTCAAGATCCGAATGCATTTGTAAAAACGCTGCAAGCAGAAGTTTTCGATCCTGCAAACGCTTGCCCCATGCGGTTTTAGATTCGCGAACTCCGATTGGGACGACGTAACCCCACAACTCGCCGCCACAATATTTAACCGCTGTCGATGCGTCTATTGTCGCTGGAATATTCTGCGTCCGGGTAACACAGGAACTAAGGATGAGTATGAACAGCACAACGACTGATCTCATGCACCCGTAATGTCACGGCAGCCGCAACGAGTACAGACGAAACCCGACAAGATGACTGAGCGGTGAACTTGTTCAGCTATCGAATGAGCAGTACCCGAACCGACCGCCTGTGCCTAGGGAATCGAGAGTAATATCTAACATTTTAGATTAACGTTTTTTGGACGCGAGCACCAAGACCAGGGGTAAAATACATTCAGAAATTTGTGACGTATTCCAGTAAATCTGTACATCGTCGGCCAGAGTGCCTGTAGTTCAAAAATAGGAATCATCGATCGGCCGTCAAAATATAAGGCTCGGTCCACACGGCGCCGATTTCAAGCTAGACCCACTCGCGAGATGATTGTCACGAACCTCAACTGAGGCTACCGTGAATTAAAGACGGGGAAAAAGATTATTATGGCTTCAGCACGCAATCGCCGGAAGTTCCGAAATTTTCTAGTCGATCCAAATTTTCAACTTCGGTACGTACTTTATTTCATCTTTAGTGGAGTCGCTGCGGCCGGTGTCTTGAATGCCTTTTTCATGCTGCGCCTGAATAACTTAATGAAATTTGTCGGTTCGGATACAATTGAAGGTTCAGTCGAACGTGCAGGCGCAATTTACGATTTAGGCGTCGCTGCAATGCTGACATATTTAGGTTGCGTGATCTTCGCTCTAACATTCGGGATTTGGTTGAGTCATCGAGTGGCCGGACCTGCGCTTAAGATCGAGAGAAAAATTCGCGAGATTGCCGCGGGAGACTATTCAAAGACAGAACTTCGACCATCTGATAATCTCCAAGGAATCATGTTCGAGGTCAATGCTCTATCGCAGACACTCGAAACGGCGCGCCTGAAAAAGCACGACTAGAAAAAACTCAATGATACGAACGTTTATTTTTATAACAGCGTTGTCATTCACATCAATTGTTTCCGCCGCGTCGAGCACGCGTCTAAGTCAAACCACTCTGTTGCGCGGGGCTGCTGGGTATCGGCAGTGCTACTATTGCGATTCGTTAATGCCGATGAAAAAGGCCGCGCCGGTCTGGGATGAAGTGAGTTTGAAAAAGTGGCTCTCGGATTCGAACTCGATGGTACCCGGCAGTTCAATGACGATGAAAGGAATCAAAGATAAGCGAGCTCTCGATTCACTTGTCGAGTTTTTAAAAATCACGATGCAAGCGGGGGGATTCGAAAACGTTTTGCGGCGAAATATTTTGAAGCGAACAAAACACTTTTTGTGAAATATCTTATTCTTGATCGATGAATTCAACCCACCACGGATTGTTGATGTAGCGATCGTTGAGCGTAACTATCTCGCCAAGCTTTGGCGTCACGAGGCTCATACCTTTTTCTTGTGCGAGTTTGCTAAGTCTCAAAAGTTCAGCAGAAAACTCGAGTGCCCGAACCATATCACCTTTAAGTCGGCGCTCGCTTTCAGAAATTCTGCGAGATCTGGTTTCACTTCGGGAAGAGGTTTACCGGTACGCGATTTTTACCTTTACGAAAAAACTCGAGCATAACTGAGATAGTGAACGCACGTTTTCGCATCACTTTCAAAAGACCCGGCCGACGGTTGTCAAATTCGCGGGTGACCGGGTTGTACTGCGGCGACGCCTTCAACGCGTCATCGTATTCTTTGCCCGGTCGCGTGCCAAATTCGTTGAAGCCGAGTTTCATGACTACTCGTTGACGGTAGTTTCAAAGCTGAAGCTATCCGGCTTATCGACTTCTTTGTCGGTGACTCGGCCAGAACTACCGGCTTTCACTATGACGGTGGCGGATCGAATTTTTACCGAATTTCGATCGAGCTGATACGTCACACGATATGCAGATTTTTCTTTTTTTGTAGTCACCGAGAGCGCGTAAGGCTGATTCATCTCGTCAAATCCGCTCACGCTGATCGGTTTGTCGAGATTCAGTGGAAGCTGACCCGAAACTTTCAAACCTTTAGACTCGAACGAAAATGTTTGGTTGCCGGCCGCAAATCCGGCTGAAGAAATCAAAAAGATTCCAGAAACAACAGTGAGCAATGACAAACGCATAAGACCTCCGTGTTCGAACATTATACGCTAATTTGAAATGTCGCGATGGCGAAAAAACATAAAGTAAAAAGGAATTCCACTTAGAATCATCGCGACACCGAAAAGTGATTCCTTTGGGCTTTCGATGAGCGTCGTGACAACGAGAGTTGCGGCCATGGCGACGAAGATCGCTGGTACGAATGGGTACCCCGGGACTCGGTACGTATTTTCGCTAGCAACGCGACGTTTGCGAAATATGAAAACTGCGGCACCAGTTATTCCGTAAAAAATCCAAGCCGAAAAAACGACATAGTTGGTAAGTTGGTCGAAGGTGCCAGACAGTGCCAGCACCAACGAGACGGCGACCTGAGCCCAAATCGCACGAACCGGAACCCGCGTTCTTGGATTTACGTGACTGAGGAAACGAAAGAACAGCCGATCTCGCGCCATCGCAAAAGGCACACGCGCTGAGGACATCATGGTTCCGTTCATCGCTCCGATGGTCGATATTAAAAAAACAACTGACAGAATCTGCAGGCCGCCGGAACCCAAAAAACTCGCAGCGGCTTTTGCGGCAACTGGTGGTGCGTCTGGATATTGTGTCGAGTTGGCAGAAATAATATCACTTACTGGCAGCGCCGAGAAGTAAGCGAGGTTCAACGTGCAATAGAGCGCAAAGACCGCGAATGTTCCGATGATCAGGGCCATCGGAATGATTTTCTTAGGGTCGCGAATTTCGCCGGCAACGCGGGAAATGCCTTCCCAGCCGTCGAAGGCCCAAAGTGCTGCGAGGGTAGCCGCCCCGAATGCTCCGATAGTGGGAGTGAAATTCACGACTGCGGTCGGCGCTAATTGCGTGGCTGGTGCTAAAAAGAAAATTCCGAAGGCGAGACCGACGATCAAGACGACTTTAATGGCGGTTAGCAAGCTTTGCACAGCGCCACCGAACGAAACGGCGAGACAATTTAAGGCGCCGAAGAAAACGATAATCGCGACGGCGACCACGCTCGGACCACCGATCGACTCGATCGGCACAAAGCCACTAATAAAAGTGGCCGAGGCGACTCCATAAGCCGCGATCGAACCAGGCAGAATAATCCAAACGCTAATCCAGCCCGTGAGAAACGCAGGCAATCGACCGTAGGCTTCGCGAACATAAACGTATCCGCCGCCCGCTTGCGGAAAAAGTGCGCCGAGTTCGGCGTAGGTCATTGCTCCTAACACGGATAATATTCCTGCGGTCAGCCACGCCATCGTGACCCAGAATGCAGACCCTACAGCTTGAGTCATCGCTGCCGTTTTCAAAAAAATTCCGGTACCGATCATGGAACCAGCGACGATCGCAAGTGAATCGCGAAGTCCTAACGAGCGTACGAGCGAAGTCGCCTGCGGCGGGATTTCACTCACTTGCAGGCGAACGGACCGGCCCAGCCAAAGAACATGCCTTTAGTTAAGGCCGTATTTTGCGCATCAACGAATTCAGCTGCGCGAACCCCTGCTGCGTCATCGTCAAAATTTCCCTCGGTGTAAATCACGACCGATGTGATTTTCGAAATGTTGACGGAAGTTAAAGAAGCGGTTGCGAGAATCTCACGAACGCCGCCGACTTTCATCGCGTCTTGATAAGGCAACACTTGTTTCACTGTCATCAGAGGGCCCGGCTGCGTGGCGCCAATCAAGTACGCGAAGTAGTCAGCACCCTGGCTGACAACCGATATTCCAATAGGTTCTGACGTCGTCGCGTCGATCTGAACCGAGGCGTTGCAGTTAAACACCGGAGTCGAGCTTTGAGCACGTGTTTCTGTCGTGATGAAGAGGGCGGCAAGAACCATTAAGATTTTCATAGAGACCGAAGTACTATCAAAGAGTTTTGACGTCGACGGCGCGCAGGGCGTTAAGCTGCATTTTGTTTTCGCTCGACAATCGCGCTGCTTAGGAAAAGCAGCAGGGCAATGGGTGCCCAAATAAGTCGTTTTTTCTCGCAAAAGTTGATGCCGCTAAAAAAGTGAAAGCCGCGAATCGTTCGACTCTCATCACTTACCCTTCGAACTATCGTTTTGGCTTCGAAGCCCGGGCGCGAATCTGAAAAAGGACGATGGCGGCAATGGCGACACCAATCGCCAGATAGACCAAAGTCGAAGAGTAATCGAAAATTGCACGGTCCTTTGTTTTCAACCATAGCATTGTGTCAATGCCCGGAATCTGTTTCGGTTCGTGCAATTCGATAACAGCCGTTAAACGCCGTCGATTTGGAATCTCAAACTCGGGAAAAATGTACTGGCGATCACTGTTGCGATGAATATTGTAATAGACGTTTGTTCCCGTCGAATCGTTCACTTCAATTTTCGCGATAGGTCCGGACTTTGGTTCGCCGTCCGAAAAATTTGCGACACTCAAAATGTAGAGGCCCGACGGGACCTCGCCTAAATCGATCGACTGTTTTCCCGGTTTATACTCAATCGGATATCGCTGATCATACTTCGGCCCGCAGGCTTGGTTGCAAAACAAGAATAGACCGAGCCCGAGAGAAATCCAAAGCACGCGCATGCTTAATTTTCAAGAAACGTGATCAGAAAGGCAAGCGCGAAGATCTTAGTATTCTTGGCGAGTCGCCCATTCAGGCGATTCCACGTGCGAATTGAACCAGCGCTGGATATCGTCGAAATCATACTTAGCGAAGCTCGCACAGAGTTTATAAACTTCGGTGTTCGTCGGATACGAGTCTTCAACCCACGTCGCCGTGCCGTAATTTAAATCGAAGGTCACCGTTTCTTTCGTGCCGAGCTGATGCTGAACAACGAGTTTCGAACCGACCTGACCGATTCCAGTGATTGGATCGCTCTCGTTGCCGCCCGAGCTGTTCTGGTAGACGACGATTCCTTGAGTCTTCTTCAGCATCACGAGGCTCCAGCTTGTTACATAGCCGTTGCGAGGTTTCCGCACGCAGGCGATGATATCGTCTGTTACAGACAGAGTGCCAGCAAATACAGACGTTGTGAGAAAGAGGGACCCAATCAGGGGCATCAATTTTAGCATTCTAAATTCCTTTGGTTAAATCATCATTTTTAAATATTTCGTGCTAATCGCCTTGGCTGTACATCAGCGACAGTTTGTAACCATCCGCGGTGTAAATCCGAACATATCGCTGGCTGCAATCGATCTCGTCGCCAGAGGCGAGCGCAATCATTTTGAGGAAACCAACCGATTTTTCGAGCGACTTTAGTTTTGCGGCGGTTTCGCGATCGTCCGCGTCTTTTGCGATCAAGGTATAGACCCGTGGGTTCGTGACGTAAGTTCGCCATTTACAGCCTGACCAGTGCTTCTTCCGCTCCGCTAGCTTCGCTTGCTCTTTCTTCAAGTCGAACTTCTTTGGATCATACTTCGAAACATCAGAAGATCCGTTGGCGAGGTTTGCGTTTGCGGCAATGTCGGTCAAAGTTTTTTCAGTTTCGCTCATCGGCTCTAGCTCTTGAACCTGTCGAACTAAAGTGCACGTGAGTCGTTCATTCTCATAAACGCCTTCACTCTCTCCATAGGCAACGGTCATCTCGCCTTGTTGATCCACATCGAAGAGATAACCACCGCGTCGGCCACCGAGCAGACTTTTGTTAAAGACGTAGGCCATGCCATTTTCTTTTGCGCTAAACGATGCGCCATCCGAGAGACGAGTGATTTTAATGTTATCGCCAGCGACAACGTGAACACGAAAGGCATCGTTCTTCCCGAGGAATTTCGCATCAGAGTCGGATGTGCAGGAGTGGATGCGCTCGTCGGTTCCGGTTCTCGCAGCCTGTGCATTGAGTGAGAGCAACAAAGTAATCAAAATTAAAAATGGTCGCATTCGATTCCCCCCGGAAGTTTCGCTATTTATAAGAGAAATTCGGGCAATTCCGAAGATGAAAGACCGTTTTCGGGTGTTTTGATTTAATTACAGGCGCACGTGCCGCCATATTCCAAATGATCGCAATTCTGGTTTCACTGACTTTCAAATCTCTCGAATCTTTACGCGGTTTTGCAGCGGTACAGGCTTCTCGGATTCGAGCTGCAACCTTTTGAGCTCGAGTTGCAAATGGCTTCTACGTGCATCGACCGGGAGGGCTTCGCAGTTATCGTGCATCGCCTGAAAAAGCGAAGGAACCGAAAAGCCTTCGTACCAACCAAAATTTGAGCGACGACATAACAACATTTGCGTCGGTTTGTCGCGAAACTTTCCATGAGTCAATGGTGCTAATACTTTAGGTCGGGATCGGGGTAGCCGCGAATGAACCACCGATAGTTTTCAACAATTGAGGTCAGCTGGTTATCGCTAATCGGCTTCGGTCGTGGACAAAGGCGACATCGTGATCGAAACGAAAATGAAGTACGAGGTGAACTCGTACCCCAGTTACAGCTCGCGCCTTGTCGGTCACACCTGCGGTTACGACTCCGGTGCCACGGAACTTTCTCATCGACGTTATGAAACGGTCGAAGTTCTGCTCTACAACTTTGGTGACACTATTTCTGATTTCAACAAACAGATTTCAAAAGCAGTTGAAGCTTTCAACTGACACTTCCATTGATGATTGCACCGAATAAGTGGTTACCTTTGCGGGATCTTAACTCAACAGTTCCGCAACTGTTTTTATCGCAATGTCATTAATGGCCCGCTGTCGGTAAAACGTACGTTTTGGCAAGTGGCCCGAGCGTGCCCAAGTGGAATCAATTCGAAATATTGTTAGGAACTAAGTTCAGGGTATTTCGGGGGCGGCGCGCACAATGCCAACGGGCCACCATCCATGAACTTGAGCAAGGTGTTTCACTGATCGGTTCAAGCTTTGCACCGCTGTGTCACGGAAGCAGTGGCGCTCGAACACACGGCTAGCAACCAACGATGAGGATAACCCCGGATGACCGATTTCTGGATCAGCGTAACGACCGACGTAGTTACCGGGATCGCTTACCTTTGCGTAACCGCGACGGCTTGTCTGATCGTCAGAAAAGCCCGCTTTAAGTTTTCTTTCCTTTTGGTTTGGGTAGCGTTTCTCGCCGGATTTCGGGCCATTGGTCATTTCATTGAAGCGGCCATGTTGTGGTATCCAGCGCCGGCGGTGTGGCTCATGATCAAAGCGTTCGTTGCTTTCGCATCGGTCGCGGCAGCAGTTTGGTCGTACCGGTTAAGGAAAGACTTCATCGCACTCGCAAAGATTTCAGAACTTGCAGTTCAAAGCCAGATCGAACTTTCGAAAGCCAAGATCGAACTCGAAGAGCGCGTCAAGCAACGGACTGCCGAGCTCGAGAACGCTAACCATCTTCTGGCGGAGTCTAAGAATCGAGCCGAAGTAGCGAACCATGCCAAATCGCAGTTCCTTGCAAACATGAGCCATGAAATTAGGACTCCGCTTGCAGCCATTTTGGGATTCTCAGAATTATTAGTGAAGCAGAAAATGAGCCCCTCGGAGGTTAATAAATCACTTTCGACGATTCTCCGCAACAGTCGACATCTCGCTAATCTGATTGATGAAGTTTTAGATCTTTCGAAAGTCGAGTCGGGCAGTTTGGAAATTGAGCGTTTGAGTTTTCAGTTGAGCGATGTATTGGAGTACGTTTCGTCTGTCGTTAGTTTGAAAGCTCACGAAAAAAATGTACGAGTTCGCATGTCAGTCGATTCAGATGTGCCGCGATTTATAACGACCGATCCCACTCGACTTAAACAAATTCTTGTCAACCTCGTAGGCAACGCAGTGAAATTCACCGAGCAGGGAATAGTTGAAGTTCAGGTTTGCAACGGCGGAGCGAACGAGCTTGGATTCACTATTCGAGATAGCGGTATCGGCATTCCGTTGGCGGACCACGCAAAATTGTTCATTCCCTTTTCACAATCGGATAGTTCGACCTCGCGAAAGTTTGGTGGAACCGGCCTCGGCCTTTCTCTTTCAAAAAAACTGGCAAATGCACTGGGCGGCGATGTCGGCTTAGTAAGAAGCGAACCGGGAAACGGCGCAGAATTTTTAGTTACGATTCCAGTCGGTGCCGAACAAAGCGATGTGCGTCGTGATGCCGAGCTGATGACCGAAAATGTAGAAAGAATGAATTTTCGAGAACTGCGGATTTTGGTCGTCGACGATTCTCCAGACAATCTTGATTTGGTTCAGGCGTTGCTGCGAACGAGCGGTGCTTCAGTGTCAGTTGCTGAAAACGGTCAGCAGGCGGTCGATCGTGTAATGACCGAGGAATTCGACATAGTACTTATGGATGTTCAGATGCCGGTGCTCGACGGCCATGCCGCTACCAAGCTGCTAAGAACTCAGGGATATCGAAAGCCGATCATTGCTTTCACAGCTAACGCCTTCCGAGACGATCGTATTCGAGCTTACACAGCAGGCTTTGACGACTATTTAACGAAGCCGATTCATGAAACTAATCTTTTTAGCGCGATTGCTCGATATGCGAAGCGCGACAAAAAGTTCGATGACCTACGCGTGATATCTCGCGTTTAGTCTGACGCAATTTGACGGAGCCGCGTCCACGGCAGCAGATCCCAAGCCGAGTGTCGCCAAAAGTGCGCCGAGCGGAAAAATGGCGGCACTGCATTCACCGCCACACATGCCTATGGCTGTCGAAGAGATGAGAGTTAGGCCAGCTTGACCTAAAAAGCGTGTGGGACTTCCCAGAGTGTTATTCAACACTCTGATGCCCCTCCAGGGTCAAGCGATATGCTTGCACTATGCGCGAGGGCGGAGCTAGAATTTTCGCATGTGTTATTCCGCGATGGTTGAACAGAATGCTAAAAAATTGCGATTGACGATTGGTTGTCTGCTCGCGGTGAACCGAAAGACATCAAAGCGATATTGAGCGAGCGCGAGTTCCCGTTTTACAGTCACAAGGTACTCGGTGCCGCGTGAGCGCGGGGTGCCATTTTCCGGGATTGATTTGAAACTTGGAAGAGTCTAAATCATCGGTGGGGGATTCCGATGACGCAGAATCATTATAAAGTGTTGATCTTAGGTGCTGGTTCTGGAGGCGTTTCGATCGCCGCGCGGCTCAAGAAAAGAGTTTCTGCCGCAGAGATCGGGATCATCGAACCTGCAATGGCACACTACTACCAGCCGTTGTGGACGTTAGTTGGTGCTGGTGTCGTCAAAAAAGAAACTACGAAGCGTGCGATGAGCGACGTTATTCCCAGAGGGGTTTCTTGGATTCAGGACAAAGTTCAGAGTGTGGACGCAAAAACGAAAAAAGTCGTCTGCGCTTCCGGAAAAACGATTGACTATGATTTTCTCGTAATTGCGACGGGACTCAAACTCGATTGGTCAAAAATCAAAGGCGTTGAAGGAAATCTCGGTAAAAACGGTTTGTGCAGTATCTATCAGTTCGACGACGCCGAGAAGACTTCACAAATGTTACATTCATTTAAGGGCGGCGATGCAATTTTCACGATGCCGCCAGTTCCCATCAAATGCGCTGGAGCTCCGCAGAAGATTATGTATCTCGCTGACGACATTTTTCGGAAGAACGGCGTACGGCAGAATTCTCGCGTAACGTTCGCGACTGCAGGCGGTGTTATCTTTGGCGTTCCAGTTTTTGCTGCAGCAATGACGAAAGTCGCTGCGCGAAAAGAAATCTCAGTTCAGTTCTCGCACAAACTCGTCGAAGTTCAGGCGGCGGAGCGCATAGCGATTTTTGAGAAGTCACCAACCGAACAAGTGAAGATGTCGTACGATCTGCTGCATGTCGTACCGCCAATGAGTGCGCACGAGTATGTTCGTGAATCGGGTCTCGCATTTGAGAGTGGTCCGCAAACTGGCTGGCTCAAGGTCGATCAGTTTACACTACAGCATCAAGATCAGCCAGCGGTCTTCGGAATCGGTGACGTCACGGGAGTTCCAAACTCGAAAACGGGAGCCGCGATTCGTAAGCAAGCTCCGGTTGTCGCACAAAATATTATTGATGTGATGCAGGGCCGGGCTGCGAGTGCACGTTATGACGGTTATTCGTCATGCCCATTGATTACCGGTCACGGCAAAGTCGTCTTGGCGGAGTTCGGTTACGATGGAAAACTTATGCCGACATTCCCGATGGATATGACCAAAGAGCGCCGAAGCATGTGGATCCTTAAAAAAGATCTGCTGCCACCAATGTACTGGAAGGGCATGCTCACCGGCCGGATGTAATTCGGACGATTTGAATGTCACTCGGACATTTTTAAGATGAAGTAAGAAACCGCGGCGCTGCGGTTTCTAGGGCGCCGGTCGAAATATTCCTTCACACATGCGTGCGAGGTTGGCCGCCTTCGGTGGGTTAAGTTTAAACAGCGAGCGCCAACCGCTTTGCACGAGGCGGGTTGGTACAGCTGCGACATTTAAATTCTGATCTATGAACTGTCCCAGGATGAAGGCGCGGTAACCAGAGTCTTTCGCGACAAAGCCCTCACGTCCGGTCGTGTCGGCGATGGGGCGGGACGCTTTTTCACTTCTGAAATCGACTTGTAAAACACCGTTAACGTAGCGCTGGTTCAAACGGTCGCGAGAAAGCACCTCGAATTCTGTGCGAGTGCGCATTCCCGCGGGCTTGCCATCTTTGAAGACGTCTTCTTGAATAAGCCATTTTATTTCGATGTGATTGAGAGTGGTGGAGGCTCCGGGTATTTTGAACCGCATCCGTACGTCATCTGCGGCAAATTCGAAGTCTTTGATTGTATCCGCTAAAATCCAAGTTGTGCCATTCCACAGTTCGGGTGACGTGGCACTGATCTTCACCGCCGGTTTTGTTTGGACCATCGCGACTCTGACCGGTTCCTCGAGGTTAAGAAGCTGGTCCGAATTAAATGTGATGTTACTAACTCTCAGTGTGCCAGTCTCGAACGTGCTGGTCGGGATTGAAAACCCGATGCGATAAATGTTTCCTGTCAGCCGTTCAATTGAACCTGGAACCTTTAAGAGCTGAGATTTAAAATCCGCTCTGGCCCAAATTTCTCGAAGTTCCAATGTTGATTCGACAACTCCAGTAATTTCACTCCGACCTGCCACCGACGACGCGATCTTGAGCGGCTCGAGCCATTTGATACCGGTGGCAATTCCATTTGGCAGCGCGTTTTCGGCGAAATTGCGAAGCTTCAAGTCAGGACCGAGCTTCTCTAAATCGACGAACTGAAAAACTTCTTTGTTATCGAAATAGGGCTCAAACGAAAGCTGACCGCGAACTTTTTCGACATTCGAAAAAAGTTCGATATAGTTGAGACGACTTTGGTCGACGAGAAAGTGTCCGCCTTCGACGCTCCACTTTAAGAGCAAAGCGTCGCCGTACATTTCGGCACTTGGCGACACCATCACTCGCGTCAGTGAGTGATGTTCGTTGGGTCGCAATGGGCGGTAGCCGTGTTCGAGCGATCGAAGTCTTGCATAATCCAGCTGCGCTTCATAACTGACGCCGTTTTTTGTAATAAGGACGATCGGCTCGGGTTGAAAGTCGACGATTGTTCCGTCATAAAATAGGTACGGAGGAAGATACGTTGTCACTCGCACCGTGGGCGAAACTTCGATTTCTCTCACCGAAGAACGTAAATACTCGCGGATTTTCGCAGCCACTTGCTCGACGACGGGTTGATCTTTTCCCGTTTCCACCAAGTGACTGAATTCATGAAAAAGAATCTGATTTGCGTCTAAGAGTCCGAACTCGAGTTTTGGGTTATTGATCACGCCAAGATTGAAACAGAAATCACCGTCAAATTTTGCAGTACGCGCGGGTTCCCCGGCCTTTAAAATAAAGTCCTCGGTTTTTTCGGAGAATCTGAGGCGATACGGGAGAAGCTTCGAGGTACGGTCCGAACCCGGCACGACATGGCCTAAGCGAACCACATGAGGAACGATCTTACGACCGACTAATTCAAATTGCGTTTTCTGCTCGGCGGTCAGACCCGTCATGAATCGATCGCTTCCGGATAACAGATAGATCGTACTTACGAAGTTCTCGAATGCCGCATGCGCAACTGCGCGACGATCGACCACCGCAGGCAATGGCGCTGAGGGCGGTGCTGCGGACGGGGCGGCTAGGGCATGATCCGCGCGCAAGAGTACACACAAAAGCAGAAACAGAAGCGGTACTAGCGCTGCGAAGCTAATTCGCGAGGTCATCGTACGGCTCTTGCTTTTTGGAAGATCTGAACCGCGACCGAACTCATTTGCACTTCGGCCGTGTCGGTTTCAAAAACGATCTGCAAGAGTCCGGACCATTTCTCAGCATTTGAACACTGCCACGAGACTTTTGTAGCGACGAGCGCGCGATTTGCGCTTATCGATCGCGAAACGGACTCACGCGTTGACCACGAAGTCACAAAGCCGGTCGAGCATTGTATCTGCTCTTGAACCAAAGTTGTAATATCTTGAGTTTTGTCCTTTCCTTCGAGCGAAAGAACTTTTGCAGCGTGTGTGCCAGACTTCACACTGAGGTCGTGGAATAGAAAGTTTCCGCTAGCAAGACTGATTTCAATCGATTCTTCGATTTGCATGAAGCCGGTGAATATGAACGCCGCCTTTTTAAAGGCGTCCGAAAAATTAGTTCCTTGCGCCATCGATCTTGCCGTCAGAACCCATTTTGCAATGTCGTTGAAATCTTTTGGACGTACCGACTTTCCCCCAGTTGCCGCAGTATACAACGCGCACGATGCAATGGTCGCACGCTTCGGAGTAATCACTGTGATCGGGTTCGTATCACAAACCGAAGTCACTTCGATCTTCATTCGAGGCGGCGCACCTGACACCCATTCATCCATTCGAAGGTTGATGAACTCGGCCTGCATTTCGGCGTAGCCACCACCGTTACCGACCGACCGAACTCCAAGCATGACGTCCTGACGAATTGACGCATACTCTTGTAAAGCCTCATCTGCGACGTCTGCATGCGCGCGTGGCGACGCGATTAGGATAAAAAGTAATATCAGTTTCATGAGTTCTCCGCCGAGTCGGTCCAATTTGGGAAGCTTTGCAGTGCGATCGTGTGGATGTGGTTACGATTCGGATTCTGTGCATATCGGTTGATAATGCTCATCACCGACTTTTTGATTTCATCGTTCATTTTTGAAATGTCAGCTTTGTTGAACGAAGCAATGACCGACAGAGCTTCGCGCTCGCCAACAGGTCGTTCGTTCAGCGCTTTTTGTGCTAGCTCCATGACCTGGCAGTGAAACGAGACAATGGCGTCGGACGGGGCATCGTCGCCGAAATGACTGGCGCTTTCGACAGGTTTCAAACCGTGCTTGGTATCTTGAAGCAGGCCCAGGCCGACGAGTCGCTTCACAGCTTTTTGTATAATTGCAGCACTCAGCGAGAGTTCGCGCGCAATGATGCTTGCGTCCATTCCGTCTTTGCATTCGCAAATTTCGAGGATCACAAGATGATGCCAGTCGCTAATGGCGCGGAAGGCTTCCACAGAAAGCCCAAATGTCCCATCTTTAAGGCGACTGCGTATACGAGTTTGCGCCGATTGTTTTGCTCCGACGTCTTTTTCATGTTTGGCAACGATCAGATCGTGAAAATGATCTTTGCGTTTATCGCTCCAGCGGAGGGCCGCGGCGATACGTTCGATTCGGTCGGGCGACATTCCTACACGACCTTTGAGAAAGTCGTTGAGACTCGAGGGACTCACCTCAAGGTCGCGGGCAAACGCACGCATTGAATACGCGGGGCGCCGCGCGCGTCGAATTTCGTGCTCGAACTTAAGGTAGTCCCGCGGATCTTTTAAAAGGAGTTCTGCCATGACCGGGTGTTAACACGGAGGCCGAGCTAAATCCATGATCACAGTACACGAACGTACACTTTGCACGTTCGGAGCCGTACGAAATTCTTATGCCCTTCTGATGACAGAACACGAACGTACAGTACGTACGTCTTACACGGCGGAATCAGTTGAACGCTCATGCTCTGGGCGCGTACTGAAAGTAATCAACAACAGCCACGGAGGATTCAATGACCGGTTCTAAGACTCTCGTTCTATTTTCGTTACTCGCACTTACGGCGTGTTCAGCAGAAATTTCAAGCGACCTCGGACCTCTCGACTTTTCGGATCCGCGCGAATTGAAGGTTACAACGGACCCTCTTTCAGGCACGGTGAATGCGCAATCCTGGAAGGTCGGTAAAGCCGTCGCGAAATTGAATCGTAAAGGGGAGTACGCGGTAACTCTCGCTGGTGCGGGCATCGGCGTTTCTTGCACGAACACTTTTCCGATGGCGCCGCATGTGGCGTTCGTCGTGCCAGGTGTCGGAGCATATCCCTTTAATAGTTCGGCTGGCGCAGATCAGCGTGTTGTGAATGTGATTTTTCCGTGGAGCACGACGACTGGCGGAGGTTCAGATAACGTCCTCGCTTCGAAATCATTGATCCAGATCGACTCCGTACAAAATGGATTTGTGACCGGCGGAGTTTCAGCGCTCTCGCCAAGTGGAGCATCTAATAGCTATGATTTCGGCGGACGCTTCGACGCCATTATCTGTAACGATCCCACCGACATGCCAGTTTCCATTCGCCGCGGGTCAAGTTCTGCATTCAGAGTTCAGTATGCAGAAGCGGTTAAGACGGGCGGCGGCTATAGCGTGCGACTGATGGATCACATTCCGCAAAAAAAATGTAACGCGTGGGATTCGTGGATGATGACGGAAACTCCGATCAAGTATCTGTCGGTTAAAGTTCCGGCAGCAGTCGGCGCATTCACGATTTCAAAAGGAATCCTCGAATTCGGCGACCAAGGCACCGGTTCGGGCTGGTCAACGGATGCGTTCAATGGGTCGGGCAAAGTCATGAGCCTCTCGAATTCCGAAATCGTTTTGACGTTGAATGCAAAGGACTTTGCTTCGTGGGGAGTCGACATCGAAGGCGCGATCCGCACGGCCGTTTGCGTTCCGTAAGCTAGAAAACTCAGCGATCACCCGCGGCGACGCGGGTCACGCTGCGTTAGTTTGCAATTTAGTGTCAAATCCGGTCGACGCGCGGACGCTTCAAGTAAAAACCTAGGTTGGTTGTATGTTCCACGCCGCATAGTACTCGGCCCAATCTCCGCGCCAAAAGGTAAGACAATAGGAGTCGAGTGGGACTTTGTTTAAGAATTCAGGGACATTTCCTAGGTCTGCGTTCCTCGGTAAGATTCAAATCGCTAGACAAAAGTAAAGTGCGATCAACAGATTAAATGGCAGATCGAGTGTTACAGAGTTAATTTAGTATAACGTGCAAGGAAATGACCCGTTCCTCTTGGTTTTAATTCTGCCCGTTGTCTTATATGTGGCGGGTCCATTGGCGCTGGCCTTTATCAAGTCACCACGTGCGTCCGAGCGAATAGCTTATGTTCATTTGTTTTTTCAAGGGCT
The DNA here is from genome assembly GCA_043720435.1 of Bdellovibrionales bacterium. GTDB lineage: Bacteria > Bdellovibrionota > Bdellovibrionia > Bdellovibrionales > JAMPXM01. The sequence goes on along the minus strand of JAYSST010000672.1, from coordinate 4,504 downwards.
CGTCGGCCTTTGGTGGATCGCCAACCTCTTCCTCGAGTGGGCTTTTTCCAACTCGGTGCCGAGCCAAGGCTCAAGCTCGGAGTCTCTTTTTTTCGGACTTCTTTTTCTGGTGGCGCTGGCAAGTATTGTCGCGCCAATTGCGGTGTGGATCGCAATTGCTCGTCAGAGAGTTCCGCGGAAGCATTATTGGGCTATTCTTTTGGCCAGTGCGATTCTTCCACTTGTCGTTCGTCTACCTGCCCATCCGCTTGGGTTCTTGATCAAAGAATTGGCATCAATTCCGTCGTCGAACAAATTGTCCGAAGTATCATCCGCGGTCTACAGCACCAAAATGTCGCGATTAAAAGAGAGTGCCGAGCTGTATCGAAAAGATTTTGAGTCGGGCAGATTTGAAGTCGCGTGCGAATGGTTTGCGAATGATCCCATTGCTCCGCCTCATAAATTTTCGGTCTGCAAAAAGCTGATTGAAAGTACAAAAGATCCCGATCTGCGATGGAAACAAATCGATCACTTCAGAGTCGAAATGGACTTTAAGACTTGGTTTGAGGCGCAGAAACGATTCGATGGCTCGGTTCAGCGCGCGTTTACCGGTGAAACTGCAGTCATTCCAGTCGAAGAACAAGTCTGGTTCATTAACATCGTTTTATCGACATTCGCGAAAGTCTCTGATGAGGTTTTCACGGAAAATTTTGGGAGTGTCGGCCGAGCCCTTGCGCGCGCCGCGGAATCGGGTAATTCCCGCTGGAGTGCAGAATCAAAGCTCGCCTTTGCGAACTTTTCGAAGGAACGTTTAATTGTCCGAGCCGAAAAGATCAGTAAACCAGATGATCGTCAAAAGTCCGAGATTCAATATTTCATCGAAACTTTGAAAAACGACCGAAAGGATTGAGAAAAATGCCAATCTCATACAGATTCCCGTGATCAAGACAAATTCGCTGCCTGCGCGATCCCGTGCGAAAACGTAACGTCTTTTAAGGGAGCAAAATTACTTCGATGCAATTGGCTTATAACAAACAACCTGCACGCCTGCTTGAAGTGTACGTTTGATTGTCTGAAATGTGCCGCGCTTGTCTGCGGGAACTTTTGCAATGTTCTCATCGCTAAAGTTTTTCAGAATTTCAGAGATGCTAATGAATTCGGTTTGTGTTCCGCGCCCATCTTCCACCGAAATGACAAAATCGTCCGTTCCACCGGCTGGCGAGGGCGGCACGTCAGAACCGGCAACCCATCCCAAGTAGCCGTCGCCGGAGTTTGCGGGAATGGTCGTGAACAATGAATTTCCAGTCATTAGAGTCGCCCAAAATTCGCCAGCGCCAGGCAAGCGCCAGGCGCCATTTTCACCGAGATCTGCGCATGCCTTTTTTGCATCCACCAACGAACTCACTTTACCAGTGACTTGGTAATCAACTCGAAAATGGCCGACATCAATCCGCTTCACTTCGCCTGCAAGCGCGGCGCTCGTTGAGACTATCAAGATAAGACCGAATACGACCTGTGGTAAACGCATATGAAACTCCATTCAGTTTTTTCTCAAAAAAATCACTTTGCGATTGAAACATAGCTTCCGAAACAATCCGAAATCGCCTTTGCATCGAGAAGCGCTGGATTCGCAGTCACTTTCGATGGAGCATCTAGCCAATTCGGAACGACGTTAACAGAGACACGCTCGATCGCCGGATGGTCGGTCGTGAATGCGGCACCGGTGGTGACCGGAGCGTTGTCACCTAACTGAACTGTATTTGGCCACGCTTTTACGAGCGTAAATGTCGTGCCTACCTTCAAGTGATTTGCGATCGAGCAAAGTGGGCCGCCGCCAAAATCGATTTTTTCGCCAACGGGTTGGCCGTTCTGAAAGGAAACTGCAACATCGCTCTTTTTTGAAGATTCAATGTCTTTGAGCACCGTGAGCTTATCTCCCGCCGCGCGATCGAGTCGCTTTTGCCGGTACTGAATGAATCCGAAATTTAAATCGACGCCGTTTTGCTCGTCCAGGTACGACTCGACGATATTGGCTCGGGGATAGCCAACTTGAACCCGCTCTTTGCCAAGTGCATGCACGATGGTGTGAACGGTCATCTTCCGCTTTTTAGAAGTGCATCCGACCGAGACAAGGTTCTCTGAATCGCGACGGCCGTTGCCGAACTTGTTATAGCCCTTACCAGGTTTCGCGAATGACTTCGCACCACTTGCTTGAAAGCCGAGGTCCGATGTTTGAGTAAATTCAGGAGGAAGCGTTCCGTCGCCGTGCACAGGACCATAGCTTGAGGTACCGGTCACGAGCGTGATGATGCCGCCAAGATTAACGTGATTGGCGCGTGCTTTGGGAGTTGGAACTCTAGCAAGCACAAAACAAAAATCTTGGATTTCAACTGCTTTGTCTGAATGTCGATCGGTATTCGGTCTCGAACGGACTTGCCCATTCTGAAAGTACACGGTGACCACCGAGAGGCGAGCGAGTTCGGGATACTGCTTCATGTCTTCTTGATTGCGTTTTATTTCACCGAGTTCGTGTTGTGAGAGGTAGCTGAGGTCGACTCGAGTTTCGGCAATCACGACTTCTTGTTCAGCACCACGAACATTTCGTTGTCCCATATAAGCGTCCGCCGCAGCTGGATGCGGCGGGAGCTCGTCTGTACCTGCAGCCTGCTTCGTTTCGTTTGTGATTTTAGCGAGCGTGACTTTCACTCGGCGATTCGTCGCACTCGTTTCGCTTTTCTGTGCGAAAGCATAGATATCGTCACTCGAGCTTTGATTAAACGCGCGGATTAAGGTGTCTTGTAAGCCGCCGGTTCTATCAACGGTGTCGCTTGCGGCTTTGGGAATTTCGATTTCAATTTCTTCGCGCGCACTTGTCTCGGGGAGATTAACGGTGATGGTAAGGTTTCGTGCATCGGACTTTGCTCCGACGACATTTGGGAGTGCACTATTAAGGAGTGCGTTGGCTTCTCCGCCGGTGCGAAGATCTCCTGACACGCTCTGCTCGGGAAGTTTCAGCTGAGAACTTTCGCAGCGGATCGCCGAGTCTTTGCACAACGACAAACCGAGTAACGGCTGAGTGACCTTTGCCGCAGTCGCTTGTGGAGTGCCGCCACCATGTCCCTGTGATAAGTCTGTCGAGTTTTGCTCTTTTGAACATCCAGAGAGTGCAGCCGTGATGAACGACGCCAATAGAAGATACTTCGGTGACTGCACAGTGACTCCTCGAGTTTTGGTGGACCGAGATATTAACCTGCTGCGCGTTTAATTACACCTGTAGAGATTTAGACGATGTGACGATTTACGGCTGATGTCGCTCACCGACTTTATCAATCGTATTTGAATGACAAAAGGAAACGAAAAGTTTGTTTGGACGCAGCCTGAGGGAAGCGAAGAGTTCGCATGCGTGAGGCTGAGCAATTCAGAAGGTCACGCACTGCCTGCACATCTGGATTGCCACTGTGTAAATCGGCACTGATGTTTTGAATCAAGCCCTGCTCATTTATTTCAAAGAAAAAAGTAGTTTGAATATCTCTGATCGGTTCTCGAGAAAGCACTTTCTCAAAACAGTGTCTGAACGAATTACCGCTATATGCCATAACACTGTTCACTTGATTCTCTCGCGCAACATTTTCTGACGATCTCGGCGCGCCGATCATTTGCACGGGTTTTGATTTCACAAAGGTGTTATCTGAAAAATGCCGAAGTACGTCGTCAGCCGCGAATGCCACTGGCGCCGTCATCAACGAAACGTATGCAAGGATTAAAGCTGTTTTCATAACGCTCCTAGATCGCTCTCGTTACTTGCCAGATGTCCAACTCGGATTTCCCGTGGCGTCAGTAAGTCCCCAAGCGTAGCCTTCCATCAGCAGGAAGCCCTCGTTGAAAGCCCGTTTGCAATATTTCTTGCATGAATCGATCTGCCATTGGTTTCCATTGCCCTCATCGCACGCTTTAACGCATCGTTCGTTTGCTTTTTGCAACATATCACCTGCGTACTTGATATCTGACTCCACGCAAAGTGACTTCAAAAACGGCGTCACCACTTCGCGCGACACTTTACTATAGTAGTTGATGTTCCGCTCATGATCGGGCTGATCGAATTGAAAGCCGATGAACGAGTTTTTCATTGAATCAAGATCGCCGGCTGTCTTGCAGTAGTAGTCTTTCTTCACGTAGCCCCAAGCGCCAAAAGCGAAATTTGAAAATGCTGTCACGACCGAAATGGCGATCAAACTTAACGTAACCGCAAGCAATTTCATAATCGACTCCCTCGATATGCTGTTTCCACTCTTCAAGTCGATGGAGGGTGCACGTGTTGGGCCGCTCTCGCAGCCGAATAAAATTGTAATGAGGTGAATCTCGCGGCGTAAAAAGGCACTCGACTAAGCCCAAACGGTCTGCAGTGCCCATTTAGGCCATGGGGTCATCCCTCTCCGGCTTTTAGCGGGGTGCGGGAACTTTGTAGAAAAATTCGTCAGTGTTTATCGACAGATGGTTCAAGTAGCCGCATCGTTGAAGGATCTTT
>JAYSST010000671.1:0-2693 GCA_043720435.1 Bdellovibrionales bacterium | reverse complement strand
GGTGTAATGCGGCCTTTGGCGCGAAAAACTACGGCCGTCGCGGCAACTGTTCTTGCAGGTTCAATGGCTTTGACCATGGTTGGCTGCAAATTTGTTGGCAATGCGAAGCTTGAAGCGGACGAGGCAAAGGCCAACTACGCGCTCGGGCTCGAAATCGGAACCCAAGTTAAAAAATTAAACGTGAAAGCAAACGATGCCGCGATTCTCGCGGGCGTCGAAGATGCTCTCGCGGGCAAAGAGCCGCGCGTTCCGCGCGAAGAAATTCGCACAGCGATCATGAAGATCAGCGAAGCGGGCGCTTCGAAATCGAAGGAAGCCGGTGGGGCTTATCTCGCGACGAACAAAGCGAAAGCTGGAGTTACGACAACCGCGTCTGGCCTACAGTACGAAGTCATTGCTGCGGGTGACGGACCATCGCCAACTGATGGCGACGTGGTAAAAGTTCACTACAAAGGCACATTGACCGACGGCACCGTCTTCGATTCGTCGATCGATCGTAAAGAGCCAGCTGAGTTTCCGCTCGGTCAAATCATCAAAGGATGGGACGAGGCTCTAAAACTTATGAAAACTAAAGCTAAGTGGAAGCTTACGATACCACCAGAGCTCGCTTACGGCGACCGCGGTGCCGGTCCGATCCCACCAAACAGCGTTTTGGTTTTCGAAGTTGAATTGCTCGAGATTAAAAAGGGCGCGGCACCGGCTGCTCCTGCGGGACATCCGACTGCGGCGGGTCCGAAGGGCAAGAAGTAAGTAGGAAACTTCAAACAGCGATCTATAAACGATCGCTGTTTCAAGCCGAAAAGGCGGACTTCGGTCCGCCTTTTTTGTTGAACCCTCCTTTTACGAAATTTTTCTACGTCAGCTTCGCGATCAGAGTAGAATTTAGCCATGGGGCTTTTCGAAAATCGAGGCTGGCGGTTTATCAGCTTCAACACAGAAAATTTTTTCGTTTATTTGGATGAAATCCCATCAAAAAATCCTCGCGAAATGAACGAGATAGAGTGGCAGCGGCTCTCTCGCTCGACACTCGAAAACAAGCAGCTGAGTAAAATTTTAGAGATTGCACGATTGATCGACGATCTCGACCCCGACATCATGATGTTGAGTGAAGTCGGTGGACGCGAGAGCTTGGCCAATTTTTCGCGTTACTTTCTGCAGGATCGATACGCTCCTTATCTGATCGAGGGCAATTCGGATCGTGGAATTGACCTTGGTTTTTTAGTGAAAAAAAGTTTGCCGTTAAAGTACGACCTTATTTCTCACAAGAGTCGGAAGCTCGACTTTCTTTATCCTCATGAACGTATGTCGAAAGAAACTGGTTACACACATTTGCGAAGTGGCCGTGTGACGAGCCATCGATTCTCTCGCGACGTCGTCGAGCTGCGTTGTTATGCGGACAGTGGCGACATATTCAACGGTGATTCTCCAGAATTTATCATCATGCAGGTTCACTTGAAATCGCCACTCGACAAAGACCGCATCGATCCCGGTGGTCGCGATCGACGCAAGGCTGAGCTCGACATGCTCGTCCAAATTTACGGTGAAGTGCGAGATGAATTGCGCCGCCCAGACGGTTCGCTGGTACCGATTTTTATCTCTGGAGACTTCAACGGCACTATCTTCGCAAAACCTGGCAATGAAGAAGAGGCTGAATTTGAATCTATGCGTGCCAGCGATTTACGTTGTTCGCTCGACCTCGCGGGAATTCCACCGGACGAGCGCTTCACCTGGATGTATTTGAACAATCGACGGCCGGGAAACTATCGCCAACTTGATTACGTGTTAGTCCCTGAATACTTGCGACCACGAGTTGATGAGAAACAAACGTGGGTTTATAGATTCAAAGACGAACACGGTTCATACCGAACGATTCCTCGAAATCAAAACGAGAAACGTCTGCTGCCGAGTGATCATTATCCAGTGGTACTAACGCTCAAACCAACTTCGATCCATTCATCGGATTCTTTGAAACCTAAGTCCGAGTAGAAATTTTTAATTCGCGGATTTGAGGCAATCGAGTATAAAACGAGACCGCTCGCGTTCTCGAGTCTTGCCTCATGCTCGATGGCTTCAACCGCTTGACGCCCGCAGCCCCGACCGCGATGTATCGGATCCACAAACAATAGTGACAGACGGCACGACCGGCCGAACTTACGATCGGTGTATTCTCCCGAAAGCGCTGCCATTCCGATGGGTCGCACTGCATTTTCAAAAATGAGCAAACGGCCGCGTTTCAGCCATTCTGCTACTTCGAGTGAAGTACCTTCCGTCGTAGCATCAGTTTCGCTTGCGAAGATTTTCCCCCAGCGCCCGAGCAGAGCACGGTCCGCTTCGCTCGCACGTCGTGAAGTAAGCCGGTAGTCTGGCGACGTCGAAAAGTCGCTGACTGTTTTGGTGGGAGCTGCGACAGGTGTCAGCGTCAGTCGTTTTCCCCAGGAGATTTGTCGTTCGATTGATTCGGCAGTGTTGAACGGCTCGGCGACGAAACCGAGCTTCACAAGATCACTTCGGGTGCCCATGACCGAACCGATCTTTATCTTTGTTTTGAGATAAGACCGAAACTGTTTCGCGTCGTCTGCATGGTTCACATCTTGTGCGATGAGAGCGACGCGGTCACCGGGCAGAAGTGCGCCGAGAGCGATGGAAGACTTTGTTTGGTCAGTTACAGAAAACCATAAGATCGAGAGGCCGAC
>JAYSST010000670.1:0-2695 GCA_043720435.1 Bdellovibrionales bacterium | reverse complement strand
CTGAATTCCATTGGGTTTTGGCCACGAGTGATCTCTAAACGAATCTATTGAGGTTTTATGAAAAAAATAATTGTATATTTTGGATGTCTGTTTTTCCTAGTTACAGCGAACGCCGCTTCTAATTCTTTAGGAGCAGTCGACGTGCATACTGGCAAAATTTCTCTTGAAACTAGGCTGTCTAACCCTCTGCTGCGTCAAGGACTCGTAAATTTCCGAAATGCCGATTTTATCAATCGCTTTTCCGTCAATTACCCGAAACAAAATACGATCAATGTCGGTTGGCTCGGAGTTTTTAGAAGATATAACTCAGGTGAAACTTTTCAAAACAGAACCGCGCTCGATACACAGCGACGTCTTTCGCAGTTTATTTTCGATATGGATGGCGATCAGCCGCTCGACTGGAGCAAGGTTTCGCTGGATGGTGATGGCGTTGCGAATTTTTCTGCGGGCCAGTATGCCATGAGTCTTGAGACATCGAATCTCGCCAAACAAAACTCTCCGGTGTTGTTGCTTCTGCTTTCCAATCAGCATGTCATCAATGATTACCTGTCGAATCCTGCACAGAAAGAATTAACGAAGCTCGGCTACACGGTGGCGGTATTAGAGTATCCAAACTACGGCGTTTCGTTTGGGTCGGCTTGCCTGGATTCTTGGCTTAGCGCTACTCGGGGAGCGATCAAATTTCTCGCTTCGACCACTGGCCGCAAAATTTTCGTTGTCGGGCACTCTATCGGTGGTCCACTCGGGATTCAAGCAGCAGTAGACGACAGTGTCAGCATGAGCGTCGCGGGAATCGTCAGCTACGGCGGTTTTACGGATATTTACGACATGGCTCGCGATAACGTTGCAAACCCGATTCTGCGGTTTTTCGCTAAACCGATTGCGTTTTTAACGCTGAACTCAAACATTATCGACGGCATCGGCAATCTCGCGACCGCTGCACGTAAAAAAATTCCTACACTCATCATGCATGGCGCCCGAGACGGGGCAGTCCCCGTCTCTCATTTCCTTGCGTACCAAGATGAAGTCTTCAAGATCGAAAATTCAACACAAACAAAAAGTGGTATACAGACGCTCGTTTTTCCCGACTATTATCACGAAGAATTGAATAATCTTTCAAGTTCGAACCCAGAACATTTCGCGACTGTTTGGAGCGCGATCGGCAAGTTTATTGCGACATCAAACAAGAATTGAATTGGCGGTAGCCCCACACCAGCGTTCAATTTATCGGAAGCGGAGACTCATTCCCTAGAGTTTGGAACAACGCCTCACCCGCAACAAGTCGAGTTTCTTAAGAGGATTCGCAGCTCAAGCTGTGCTTTCAATAGGCGGCTTCGAAGCCGATGACACTACCAAATGGATCCATAATCTGGACAATCGTTCGCTGGACTTCGTCAACTCGCAAAGGGCCGCGATACACGCGTCCACCGAGCTCCGTCGCGCTCGAGATGACGACTTCGAGATCGTCGACCAGCCAATATCCCACCGACCCGCCGTTAGAAAACGGCGACTTCTCATCTGCCAGACTGATGTCGAAAAGCGTTCCGACTATTCTGAATGAAACGAAATTTTCCAAGTCTTCAACCGGCTCGACACCGAACAGTGCTTTGTACCAATCACGACTTTTTTGAACGTCAGTGACCGAAAGCCGAATCGTCGCGAAGCTCTGAACTTTGATACTCATCGAAAACCGCTTACGGGGTTTTCTTCAAGAGAAAGTCAGATCCCCACGTCGCGTTCAGGTCGGAAGTTTTCACCAGCACGCGAACCTCAGTTTCGGAAACGTTTGAAATCGAGAAGTCGATTTTAAATCGCACCGTTTCAAGTTCGTCTCTTGTACCGATCTTATTCTTCACCACGAAATCGTCGAAATGATATTCCACGCCCATTGCCGTTTTCGACCAGACGCCGCGATCGGCAAATAGAGTTACAGTTAAGTGATCGCAGACAGAATAGCGTCCGGGTGACGGTATCCAAATCGAATCAGACAAGATTTTCTTTTTTGTCAGCGGATCAAAGTAGTCGGCTAATATTTCACTGGTCGTTGTCTTCGTTCCGCCATTCTCAGTCGTTTCGACAGTGGTACGCTTGAGATTTGAGTTGCCGATTTGCGACACAACAGTGCAATGAAGTTGCGGCTGCGGCGACTGAAGCTTTTCAACAGCCACACCATCGCGCTCCAAAGTTTCGTACCAACCATAAAAACCCGACAGAATAGTGCGGAATTCGGTGAACGTTTTGTCACGTGGCTTCGGCGCAACCGGCGAGCCATTTTCGACTGGAACTGATTTTAAAGATTCGTCCACATACATTCGCCCGCAACCAGCAACAAAACCAGCAAAGACGATCGTCAGCAGTACCGATGGAATAATCCAAGTCGTTTGATATTTATTCATTGTCCGAAGGCATAAGTCGGCTTCGGATGAAATGTCTAATCATTAAGCCAGTTGAGGCGTTTTTCGCGGCGTGCCTCATCACGAAGGCTTTCAGCGCGAACATCGCGAGAATCTCCGTCGTCACGAGAATTGCGATCGTATCTTGAATGACCGCGCTCGTTCACAGATTCACGTGTGGTAAGAACATTCGCCAATCGTGCGTGTCCGCGTTCTTCGCGCTGAAGCTTACGCATCTGTTTGGAATCGCGGGGTCGGCCGGCAGCGGCGTTCCGTTCGAATTCACGTTGGCTTTTCGCCCG
>JAYSST010000669.1:0-1086 GCA_043720435.1 Bdellovibrionales bacterium | reverse complement strand
ATCGGGCGCTGGGTATCCGGGTGCTTCTGGGTCACGAGTACGTTGGCGCATCGTTGGCGCCGCGCCCTCGGCGAGCACCGCTCGTCAATGTGCAGCTTACGGAACTTGCTTCAGGCAACAGGGTTTCACTAAAGGCCGAGAGACTTGGTCTCGCGACCGGAATGGACGTTCGCAGTCTGAAACATTTCGAGAAAGTAAGCCAAGCGGTTGAAAAGGCACTCGCGAGTTCTGAAGTCGGTTCATTGCCAGAGGCAACTCGCGGGCTTACGACCGGACCCGCTTTTCTGCGACTCGCGAATCGCACGCTCACCGGCGAGAATTCTTATGCCTTCACAGGGCTTCGGGTGGGCGTCCTTGGGTCGAAACACGAAGCGCTAACGGTGGCCGAGGCGGTCCTGCAACTAATTCGCGCCAAGAAAATGCCGAAGAACGCGAAGATCTCGCTTTTTGGATTGAAGAGTACGGATGCAAAAGAATTTCGGGATGAAGTGACTCCTAAAAGCGGAAGCGAACAGTTCAAGGAAATGATTCGAAGTCGCTATCTGGCGCAGGGAATTCCAGAAGCGCTCGACTCGGGCACTATCTTCGGAGTGCCTGGGCACGCAACTACGATTCAACTGCGATCGTCTGGTGTTGAAGTTAAAACTGATCTTGGACGAACGCTTGATTTCGACTTGTTGATCGTCGCTACTGGCTATGACAGAAGCGCGGGTGCTTGGGCGACGACGCGTCTCTCGTTAGTTTCAGATCCAAGTGTGGAAGCTGTCGAAATTAAAGCTCCGGGTTTTAAGGATCCAGTTGGCTTCGGTCTTGTATCGCGAAGGAATTCGCGTGGGACGTTGCTGATCTACGGGTTCGGAGTTAATGCCGCCCTGCCGATTTCTGCCGAGCGCTTACAAGGGCCAATTGCCAATGCGGATTCGCTGTTTGTTACGCTGCCTGCAACAGAAAAGCTTGGTTCACTTTTAGAGTCACACTGATAGAATAAGCCGATGTTGAAATCGTTGATACCCGCGATCGCCGCAACGCTCGTTTGCGGCGGCTCTCTTTTCATAGCTACTCGCAAATCATTCGTCGAAAAGCCGA
>JAYSST010000668.1:0-2704 GCA_043720435.1 Bdellovibrionales bacterium | reverse complement strand
GTAGTGCAAGCATCGCGGCACAGGAGCCCGTCCGTCCCTCATGCGCGCAGGGCTCGAGAGTGACATAGATGTGGCATCCTTTAATATTTTCGCGTTTGCCACGAACAAGTTCGAATCTCTCAACCGCGTCAGCTTCGGCGTGCGCGCCGCCCACAGCCGCATGAAAGCCGCCGACAACAAACTTGTGTTCGATATCGACGATGACACAACCGACCATCGGATTCGGTGAAACGAAGCCAGCTCCACGACGCGCAAGAATCAGTGCCCACTTCATGGCATCTGCAGGCGAGATAGTTTCGCCTAAGTTTGGCGTTCGCATAACGGGTCGAGGTTCTAACACAGTAACTCCAGTGTGCTCGTCTCGTGCGCCCGGTTCAAGGTGAACTTTTCTTCTTACCGCCCGGGCAGACTTCCATCAATCGTTCGGATACGCCTGGACCAAAGGTTGATGACAACAAAATTAATCCCATTCCCGGCTGAGCGAGAATCAATTTCGCCGCGGCTTCATCACGTTCAGCCAATGAATCGACACCCTGTTCGATCCACGTTCTGTAGTCCTCAACTTGTTTTTTCACCGCCGGTTTTCCGATCTTCGCGACCAAGGCAAGATACTCGGGCGTGCGTTCTTTCACGCCAGAAAAGAGAGCGACCTGACTCAGATCGATGATCTTCTCCATGTCACTGGTGCGAATGCCTGAATGCGGAACAGCTTGCAGAAGAACCGTCGCTTTTTGCTCGGTCGAATCGCTATACGCGCGCGACTTCATGCGAATCGTTATATCGTCTAATGCGACAAGCTTCGTGTTTTTGCGAAGCTGTTGATTTTTCCAGCGCGCGTAGAGCACCGGGCCGAGCTGCAAAATTAAATAGGAATTCAAATTTTTGGATTTAATTCCGTCTTTTTTCAGCTGGGTCTCGACGGCCGCGGCCGTTTTAAAAAGTTCTTCCTCTTGTGTCGCATCCATTTCGTCAGGTGCCTTCTCGAGACCGAGCCATGTCAGTTTTTTCGCGATAAGTCGGTCGCCTATCGTGAGAACCACTTCGTCTAGCTTGCGAATGAGTCCGTAGTTCTGGTCGACAAATTCTTTGACGTGAGCCGCGCGAGCCGGCTTGGCCGTAAATTTCTTCAGCACTTCACTTAAGGGTAACTGACCCTTGGGAATATGGTTCTGATAGAAGAGCACGGTTTCTTCGTACTTAGGGTTGCGAAACAACGTTCGATTCGGATTCACTCCGCACAGGAGGTTTTCGAACTGGGCGGCTTGTTGCGCAAGTGTTTTCAAAGAACCGGTATTACCCGCGGCGTAGGCCGAACCCAGCCCGCTCACGCCGAACGCACAAATAGTTATGATCAGTTTTCGCATGAAGCCACTCTACCCCGAACCGACCGTCGGCGTAAAAGGTGATGGGTGCAAGATCGCTCTACCGGCCTTTTGTCGGGGCGGTAGATTCGCCTACTTCTTCATCCACGATTTCCAATAGTCGCCCACTTCAAATCGTGCGAGCGAATCGTCTCGCTTTAACGGCCAGCGTGAATCGATCATCACCGCTTTTTCATCAGTGTGAGTTTTCGTTTTCACTCGTTCCATCGCCTTCGGATGTGGACCATGCGGGAATCCCGCAGGGTGAAACGACATCATTCCGGCGTGAAGGTTGTCGCGGCTAAAGAAGTCGCCGTCGTGGTAGAACAGAATTTCATCGTAATCGATGTTCTGATGATAGAACGGAACTCGCAGCGCATCTTTATCTTCTTCCATTGGTCGCGGAAGAAATGAACAAACGACAAATCCACGCGCAACAAACGTCGTATGAACCGACGGCGGCAAATGCACACGGTGGCTCATGATCGGCATGATGTGATCCATGTGTAAAGTGTAAGGGTACAAATCGCCCTTCCAACCCTGAACGTCGTAGACACACTCGTCATAGGCGATCGTCGTCAATTCGTCGGTATGTTTGATATGCACAGTTCGCACATCAATCTTCTCTCGGCGCATAAGCTCGTACAGTTTTTCAAGATCAGGTTTCACAAGTGAGTTCGGATCCCACGGTGCATGTCGCCCGATAATACCCCGATCCGGTTCACGAAAGTGACTGGTGCGGTTTTCGATCAGTAAGAAGCGCGACGGCTCTTTCACGAAAAAAGTGTGGCCGATACATTTTGGCATCACTAAATAAGTGCCTGGCGTAAAATCGAGAAGACCGTACTCGGATAAAACTTGGCCGCTTCCCTCGTGACAGAAGTACATCCAATCGCCGTCAGCATTTCGACGCGCTTCAAGTTTGTCAGGAGCTGTTCCGGGTAAAATCCAAAGTGTCGAGACCGTCAGATCGTTATTGTAGAACAGTCGCTGACCCTGCAAACCGCTGATCGAAGAAATGTTTTTCGAAACGGTTGGGTCGTTGCTCGCATACTTTACGAGATCGAGCATTCGCGGCTTCAAATTTCCTTCGATTGAATTCCAACGCGTTGAAGGACGCTCTTTGATGAGATGAGAAACGGGACCGTAAAAACCGTCTAAGCCCTGTTCTTCCTCGAATTGGCCTTCGGGAATTCCCTTATGGCCCTGGCGTGTCGGTTTGCCTTGCGTGTAGTGATACATAGCTGACCTCGTGGTAACAGTTCCCTTTTTGATATGCGCTGCATCCCAAAAAGGGAACTGTTACCTTTAAAATCGCCAGGAAACTGCGGCGCCCCACGAGC
>JAYSST010000667.1:0-1090 GCA_043720435.1 Bdellovibrionales bacterium | reverse complement strand
TGTCCCGCCGGTTAACGCAGACTTATCAGGATTGCGCACGGTAACTTTGAAGGTCTCTTTAGTCGATGGCCGAATGCGATCGCGGAAAGTCGAAAATTCGAGCTGTAGTGTTTTGTCCGTCCACGGAACATGCGTCGAAACTTCCGAACGCATAAACTGATGATCGCGAAGTCCCGAAACGACGATTGTGAAACCGCCTCGATCATCGCGAGTCACTGGAACTTCGAAAAAAGTCGCGTCTTTACCAGATGTCCAGTTTCGGCGAGCAATTCGTTTTCCCGATCGAAACGTGTCAATTTGTAAAAGCTGATTTGCGAGACCCGTGTGAACAAAGAATTTTGCCTTCGAACCGACTTCAACGACGCCTTTTTCAGCAAAGAAAACCAGAGGCACAGCAAGTGCTGGTTTCACTGCAGCAACAACAAATGTCCGCGAAACTTTGTAAGCGGCGCCAAAATCATCCTTGGCTTCATACTGCAGACGATAAACACCGGACTCATCGATAGACTTCAAATTGACATTGGCGACGCCTTTTGCATCGTGCGTGAGCCCACCGCTCGAAATTTCGCGGTCGTCGCTCCATTGACTAGCGATTTCTTGCCAACTAAACGTCGTTTCCCATCGAGCGCGTTTTTTATCATCAGGTGTTGCGAATCGTTCAAAATCTGCTTCAGATCCGCCTTCGCTGTAGTTGTCGTTTTGCGACAGCGGATCGCGACCGAGTTCTGCGGGAAGAGCGGTCGATGTGGGTTGTTTCAGTTTGAATAGACGATATCTTGCCTGACCCGCTCTTGCTTTTCCATCCAGACTTGAAAGAGTCGCCGTAATTGAGATTGGTTGATCGGCTTTGAAGTACGAGTTTTCCCAAGACAAAGTTGCCTCAATCGAAACGAAGCCGAGCCGGTAGCCACGCGATGCCGAGCGCGTTTCTCCGCCTTCATCTGTGACGTTTGCTTCAACTGTAAAATTATATGTTAAACCAGGATTTTTCAGAGACTTGCGTTCGTCCGCTTCTGGAGTGAACTCAATGTCGAACGTACCGTCTGTTTTGATCGTAGAAACTCCGCTGGCAACGGTTTCGCTTCCGCCT
>JAYSST010000666.1:0-1091 GCA_043720435.1 Bdellovibrionales bacterium | reverse complement strand
GAGTATTCAATCCCGTTACCACGACCTAAGGAGTTTCGCTTGTCGGAATCGAACGACGTTAAAGAGTCAGCCGCAGAAAAAAAATCAGAGAGCCCACCCCCAAAGAAATCGCTCATTCAGCCAGCACCCGAGGGCTCAGTTCCCCCGGCGCACACCCGTAACAACGGCGGCGGTGACGGCGGAGGCGACGGCCCCACCGCTGAAGGCGGAGAAGGTGGCGGCCATGATCGCGGCAACGGCGGTCGCGGCGGCGGTCGAATGCAAAATAATCGAGGCGGCGGCCGAGATCGAAATGATCGCGGTGGCGGAGGCGGAGATCGCAAGCAGTTCGGCCGAGGCGGCGGACGCGGCGATAGCCAACCCGGAGCAGGCCGCGGCGGCGGACGACCTTCGATGGGCCACAGAGATCGTGGACCCGGCGCTTATGATCCACCACCGATGGAAGATCAAGGCGAACACATCCCGCCGATTTCTGACGAAGAACTAAAGTCGATCGAGCTTACCGAGCAAGAACGCGCGAATCTTTCTTCGAAGAACCTGAAGTCGATGAAGATCGAAGATCTCACGGCTCTCGCACTCAAACTGAAAATTGAAAACGCAGCCGGACTTCGTCGCCAAGATATGGTGTACGAAATTTTAAAGCGCGCAGCACGGTTGAACGACATCTTCGGATTTGGCGTTCTCGAGATTCTGCCAGACGGTTACGGTTTCTTGCGATCACCTGATTACAATTACCTTCCAGGACCAGATGACATTTATGTCAGCCCGTCGCAGATCCGTCGTTTCGGTCTTCGGACCGGTGACACGGTTCAGGGCACAGTTCGTCCACCAAAAGAAGGCGAGCGTTACTTCGCACTTCTTAAAGTCGAACAACTGAATTACGAGTCTCCTGAAAAAGCTCACAACAAGCTTCTGTTCGACAACTTGACGCCGCTTTATCCGCAGAAGCGTTTGAAGCTCGAGCACGCTCCGAACGAGTACACAACACGTGTTCTCGACCTCATGGCGCCGCTTGGAAAAGGTCAGCGCGGATTGATCGTTGCTCCACCACGAACTGGTAAAACAGTTCTCATGCAGCAAATTGCCAACGC
>JAYSST010000665.1:0-1094 GCA_043720435.1 Bdellovibrionales bacterium | reverse complement strand
CTGCGACAACACTGGATATCACGGTCGACTGCCGATCATGGATATCTGGAAGAACACGAGAGGCGTCGCGGACCTTTTGGCAAAAGACGCCAGCATTGAGTTTTTTCTCGCTGAAGCCCAATTGGATTCGTTCAAAACTCTTTACGAGTTTGGCTTACGCATGGCGATCAACGGCCTCACGACAGTCAAAGAAGTCGAACGCTGCACCGCCGTCCAATAGAATTCGCCGACATTGCGTAGCAGCACGCGAATTAATTGAACTACTTTTAACTAACGCCTATACCTCATCGCGAACTGCAAACGGGGGAATTCCATGGTGAACGCGAGTCGCTTTGTTTTAGTCGCTCTCTTATCGGTTTTGGCCGCAACGACAGAATCTGCGAAGGCGTCCGGGTTTGTCGACGACATCGACATCTCGAGCGGAATCACGGTCGACGAAGCGAATCAAAAGGTCGAAGAGCTTTTCAAAAACTCGACGATCGTAAAAAAAGAATATTTTTGCGTCAAACGTGAACTCACGTGCCGCACGCACTACACGTTGGCGGATCTCGACGGAAAAATCCTGAACGCGTTCTACGTCCGATTTGTCGCTGTCGATCGAAGTGTTGGCGGCAACGGCTACTTCTTCCCATTGAAAAACCGACCGACCGAATTCGTTCGTTTCGAGGACTTCTCGTATGACGGTAAAGTAAATATCAACTCTGTTGAAATTTCGAACGTGGTTACCGTTGAGAAAACCAAACGTGGCTCGTTACAAGCCATTCGCGGAATTCTGACTCCGAAACTAGGAACTACCAAAGTTACAAACGCGGACATCATTGTTAGCGGCAAGTCGACAATCCTCGAGGGCATCACGACGGACACGGCAGACTCGACGTTTTCCCAAAAATCGAAAATCGAATATCTGAGAACGCGGGTCACTCGATAAACCTTATTTCTTTTCGGCTTGGTCCTCGAAGTGGATCAGAATTTCGTTTACAATCGCCTTCATGGCTGCCTCGTCACATCCGCCTGGGATGTTGCGGATTTAAAGATCCCGGCACTGCCTTAGACGAAATTCTTTTTTCACGCAGCACGATTTCGAAACAAATGCG
>JAYSST010000664.1:0-2716 GCA_043720435.1 Bdellovibrionales bacterium | reverse complement strand
CGTCACAACAGATCGTGTTTGAAAATGGTTCCAAAACGGGTCCCCCCGTTGACACGTTAGGTCGGTCCGCCTGTAGTGTCTCGACATTGGTTGGACCCATCTTTGCGAATCCGCTAAAGACGAGGCCTGAACCAAGGGGGATTTTTGAGGGGGCGCGGTATTTCCGCGATATCGATCATCGATCGATTGTTAAGAGCCGGTTTTCAACCGGTTTGAAATGGCACTCCAAAATCAATTTCTTCCAGTGATTTTAAGTAGGTATTTAAGGAAATAGGCAAAGACCTTCGTGGGGAGGGCTCTTTGCCAAGAGAACTTTAGAATGAAGACGAACTGGGGAGACGCACAATGGAATTCTTGACGAAACTTGGATTGGCATTCGAACACGGTGGCTTTTGGATGTGGCCAATTCTTGCCTTCCAGATCGCATCGATCGCAATCATCATCGAGCGTTCGATAGCACTCTTCGGTAAACGAAAAGTCGATCAGATGGCTCTCGTTGCAAGTTACGAAGAAAATGTTCGCCGCGGTGAACTCGAAGTCGTCATGCACAAAGCTGAGTTGGTTAAGAAATCTTCACCGGTCGCGCGAGCGATTGCAGCGGGCGCAACTGCCGCTCGCAACTTTGGCGGCAAAGAAGAAATTCAAGGGAAGATGGACGAAGTTCTTCTTCACGAAAACGCGCTTCTCGATAAACGGGTTCCATTTTTGGCAATGCTCGGAAACGTTGCTACCTTAACGGGTCTACTTGGAACGATCACAGGTATGATCAAGTCGTTCGCCGCAGTTGCAAACGCAAACCCAGCTGAGAAAGCTTCGCTTCTCGCAGCCGGTATCGCGGAAGCGATGAACGCAACAGCGTTCGGTCTGATCGTTGCGATTCCAGCACTTGTTGCATTCGCGGTTCTTCAAAACCGTTCGAACGAACTCGCTGAAGACATGAACCAAGCGGCGTTGAAGGCGTTCAACTGGCTCAGTTTTTCTTACGATCCGATCGCGGCAAAAGCTCAAACTGGCAAGATGAGCAATCGTCCTGCGCACTCTCCAGAAGCGAACGCGTAACTTTTTAGTTTCAAAGCGCCCGGAGGGGTTATGGCTAGACGACATAAAAAGCACCTCGAGTTCGAGATCAATTTGATCCCCGCGATCGATTTGTTGTCGGTGTGCATTTGCTTCCTGCTTCTCACGGCTGTTTGGTTGCACGTCGGTGCGCTCAACGTAAAACAGGCTGTCGGTGGACAGCCTGCGAGTGAAACAGCGAAGAAGCCGACGGTCTGGGCTCAGATCAACGGCCAAGGCGACGTTCAACTCGATGTTCGTGATGCTCGTGTATCTGCGAAACTCGCGAAAGCGAAAATCAACGGCAAAGACGGCAAAGTGGACCTCGAAGCGGTAACGAAAATAGCGATAGAACTGAAAGCCTCTGAACCGGCTCTCACAACCGTATTGATTCAACCTATGGCAGCGACGGTCTATGAGGACATCATCGATTTGATGGACTCGTTTAAGAAGCAGGGAATGATCGATCTCGGTGTTTCACCACTATAAATTGGCGCGCCTTTTCGGGCGCGACAGTGGTGAAACCATTAAATAGTCCGCCGCTTTTCTTGAAGTGTGAGACTTGGAGTACTGAATAAATGTTGAATAACAGTATCGTTCGAACAACTTCTTTCCACAGCTCGCTCGGCGAAACGTCGGTCATTAAGCCTTCGCGCGAGAAGCACAAACGCAATATCGTCGCAGACCTTCTGCTAACGGCGCTCATCGACGCCTTTTCGATTCTCGTTATTTTCCTACTCATGAGTTTTTCGTCGACTGGCGAACTTCTTATGATGGGAAAAAATATGGAGCTGCCAAAAGCTTCAGCGGACATGCTCGATCGCAACCCGGTCGTAAAGCTCGATAGCGGCAAAATATTTTTAGAAGACAAAGAGATTACAGCGGACGCTCTCGTTCAAGCGCTTCTCGATTTGCGTAAGAACTTTCAGGACACTCGTCCCGGCGAAGAGTTTCCAGCGATCTTAACGGTTCAAGCGGATCGTCGCGCGAAGTACGAGCAATTGAGTGGGATAGTTCAAGCTTCGGCACACGCAGGGTTCAGCGATATCAAATTCGCGGTTGTGATGAAGTAGGCCCATGAACGGCGTCATAAATAGTGACGACCTGTGAAGTTAGTGGTGA
Source organism: Bdellovibrionales bacterium (assembly GCA_043720435.1). GTDB lineage: Bacteria > Bdellovibrionota > Bdellovibrionia > Bdellovibrionales > JAMPXM01. The sequence continues at coordinate 538 of JAYSST010000664.1, read as the reverse complement.
GCGGTTTTGTCTCCGGGGGGAGTTAAGAAATGCGATCTGATCAACAACCAAGAATAGCTTCTGTTTCGAACAGCCGTTCGAGTTCGCGACCGTCTTTTCTTCGAACATTCATGATTCTCGGGTCCGTGTCCGTTCTGGCCTTCAGCCAAGATGGTCGAACTGAAATTGACAGCCAAACTCGAACCCTTCTGATTAATAAACTGACACATGTGTATTCGACGTTGGCTCCTGCCGACACGGCTCGTACGGCGCTGACGATGCGCCTCGCTGATCTTCATGCGGAGCGTGCGCGCCAGGCGGCGATGGATGAATTGAAAGACGGGTGCACGACCTGCACTGCTGGTAAGGACGATCGTCAAAAAGCACTTCGCTATTACCAAGAAGTTCTTCCGAAATTGTCGGACACTCAGGTCGCAAAAGTTCTTCCTCAGGTCGGTCATCTCTATCAGATGACGGGCCAGGAGAAGCTTGCGGTCGAAACTTACCAGAAAGTCGTTCGCGAAAATAAACAACCCGAGGCTGTGGCCGAGGCGCATTT
>JAYSST010000663.1:0-1097 GCA_043720435.1 Bdellovibrionales bacterium | reverse complement strand
GAATCAATTACCGCAATCGTTTTGTATCACGAGGGGGAGAAAATTCGATGGGACGTTTAAATACCTGCTTTATGCTGGTGTCGGCTGCAATTTTGCCGATGCTTTTAACAGCTTGCTCCAAATCATCGCCTGCCGTTGACGACACTAAGTTTCCACAAACCGGCTCGGAAATTACCGAGATTCAAGTTGCTCCTTTGCAGGTGCAGCCGAAACAAGGTGTCCGCGGATTCATTTCGGCAGACTCTGTTCGCGTGAGAACTTCGCCCGACAATGGCGAGAACGTCGCCGGCCGCCTCTTTTTGAACGATGAAGTCGAAATTCAAAATTCGACTGTGACAGGCGCCGATGAATTTGTTCCGGTGAAGGTCATTAAATCGAATTCGACCGTCGATCGCGGCCAAACACTTTACGTCGCCAAACGTTTCTTAAATGACACTGCAGTTAAAGTAGATCCAGCCGCTTCGAGTTCAGCAATCGCACCTGGGGCCGGGCCCGTCGTCGCTGGCCAAAAACCTGTTCAATCGAATCGTCTTTTCATCGTGACGAACATTGCGACCGAACGTCTGCGCGTCTATCAGCGCTGTCTTCCAAACGAAGGCTGCGTGAACCGCATGATCATGGAAGCCGGCGTCGTCAACGGCGAAGCCAAAGACGGCACACGAACTGACGTTGGTTTTTTCCAAGTCTCTTCGTGGACGAAGTTCTATGAAACCGGACCATATCCTGCGTGGTACAAGCCAGGTTACCCTGACGTTCCACCACCTGGAAACCGCAGTTCGTGGATTCAAAGTGGCTACATGCCAAACGGAAAAGGCGACATGCGTGGCGCGTTTGGTTGGTACACGGCAAAAGTTGCTCCAAACCACAATGGTCAATGGACGCACGGCACGGCCGGTTGGGGCGCCGACAAAACAGATTTCATTACGTTCAAAGATTCGTTCTGGGGAAAAGTCGTAAACATCTTCACTTCGATTCGAAGTCACGGCTGCACACGTATCGACAACGAGTCGATCGCGTACATTCGCCAGCTGATTTCGGTCGGAACTCCGCTCGTTAAGATTTATGCTCGCGAAGGCTACCGCGACGAATCGCGAACG
>JAYSST010000662.1:0-2723 GCA_043720435.1 Bdellovibrionales bacterium | reverse complement strand
ACAAGCCGAATAAAGAAACTTGCACGCCGACGACTTGTTCGGATGCCGACAAAGTTTGTCATTCGTCTTGCGTTTGCAGTTCAACGAACGGCGGCGACTACTTGATGAACTACGGAAAATTGAAGTGGGTTGGTCAATCGCCAATGACCGGTGAAGGTTCGAAAACGTTCCGTGGCACAAGCACGTCACAGTACGAACAGGCCTTCCCAGATTCGGAAGCTTGGGGAAAGCGTATTACAGATCTCTCGTTCCACCTCGGTTCGGAACTCTATTCTGCAAAGTACTTTGTCGACATCTGCTACAACGGACCACAATTGGAATATTACGAAGACGGCATTCAAGCTAACTTCGTTTTAAATTACGCACAGGCGTACGCAATCGACGCACTTTATACTGGCAAAGTTCCGGGCGAAAACTCGCGCGACGGAATGATCATGGGACAAGGTGACTACACGAAACTCGCTGGCGTTCAGGTCGAAGCGTTCATGACTTGCGATCTTCAAGGCGTTGGAACATACGTTTACGCACGCAACACTCAAGACAAGTACGACACTCTCGACAACGAAGCTGGCTTCGTATTCGGTACGAACCAAACTCCGACTAACGCAACCGAAGGTTCAGGTTCGTTCTTCGCTTCGACTGCGCCGGTTTCTCTGATCGGTTCAACGGTTGATTTGTTGAAAGATAAGACCATTACGAACACGACGAAGGCTCCGCGCCATTGCAAAGTTCGCTATGTCTTTACCGAGACAAACTGGAAAGCTTCGCTTCCTGCTCTTCGTAAGTGGGAAAAATCGGGTGCAGAAATGTGCACGTATACTGAGATCGCAGAACCAGCAGTTAAGTAATTTTTGAGAGGTATAAAGTGAGCCGATTCGCAATCATAAGGTCCGCACTATTCGGATTATTCGCTTTGCTCGCTGGTTTATCAGCGGCCGGTGCGAACGATCGTGCATCGGCTTGTGTCTTTTCGAAAGAACCGAAAGCCTCTTTGCACATTGACCCGTGGGCGAAGGGTGCCAACCGCATCCGACGCTTCGGTACGGTTGAAAACCAGGACGAAATCACTATTCAAGATTGTAAGGGCGTGAACGACCAGTATCTCGCGCTCGTTATCGGCAATCGTGAATCTGCTCTTTCTTCCGACAGCGGCAACGTCATCATTTCGCCCGTGCTTGGTGAAGAACGCTGTACATTCTCGCCTGGAATAAAGGCGATTCCTTGGACTATTTCGCAGACTGACCGTGAAGCAGCTATACGCAGACGTCTTCAAACTCTTCGGTCCTGCGTGGCACTTCAGGTCTCTACTTTAAACAATAAGCCATTGATTCTCGGCAATCATCCGTCATGTAAGTGGACGACAACCGCCCCGAACACTTACGTTGCGCGCGGAGCAACTTGCACTTTAAAAATCGAGGCTGGCTTAGCACTTTCGATCAAGCCGATTATCGAAGAAGACTGTCTCAATCCTGAAAAATTCGAATCTCGTGAGCTGCAGACAGCCGATTTGAATACCGCACTTCAAGCCTTTGTTACATCGGATGGCGCGGCGAGAACGACCGGAAGTCTTATTGGCGTCAGTGGACGACGTATCGTCTTCGCACCTTCACCGAAAGTCGCACCCGCTGACACCGAAGATGAACTTCGATTCCCAAAAACTTTGAGTCTTAGAATACAACCGACTGCACTCGATATTTCGACTCAGCGTTCGAAAAACGACGCAAGTTCGTATGTCACAATACAGATGCTCGTTCGCAACCAAGGATCCGAGTCTTCTTCTTATCCGGTTCCGCTCGCGGCAGAGGCCGAACTTTATGAAGTGTTCAAATCCGCGAATGGTAAACAAACGACTCGGATCGTTTCCACGTGGATGGCTTATGCTTCGGCACAAACTTTAGTTCCAGCCGACTGGTCCGGACTCTTCGTAACAGATCGCGCAGAGCTTGCCGACTTCGCATTCAAACACGGCAAACGCTATCGGGTTCGTCTTAAGTACTTTCACCCGCACGATGTTCCAGGTTTGCTGCAAGCAGAGTTGCGCCATCGCCCACAAAGTTTTGCACTAAATCCACACAGCTTTGACATCGCGAAATTTCCATTGATTAACGGTGTTGGCAAAGTACCGCAGTTCGCTGGCTTCCCAGTCATGTCTCGGGGACCACAAGATAACCAACCTGGAAGCCAAATTTCTTCAAGTGAACGCAACATCTTGCAATTTTTCCGCAAGCTCGGCGTCGACGAGGTATTTCCGGCTCGCTACACTAAACTTTGTGATGGCGCCGTCTGCTCGTCTATCAGTAACGTCACGTTCATTGGTCAATCGGTCATCGACTTCACGACTGAAGCGACTCCAGGGCAAGTCAGCGAGCTTCGCGCTGTTGCGCTCGACTCCTATACAAAACTTGTCACCGATCAACAGCCTAGCGTCGTGCATTTCGAAGAACGTGAAGGCATTCGATGCAATTAAACGACGTCGTCGTTCAAAAAATGTTGCAAGCGCTCGCGGGATTCGCGATTGCACTTGCCGCACTTTTGGCGGCGGAGTCGGCACAAGCATCAGTCTGGACAGTTCAACGCGATTGGACCCTTGCTGACGAAGATCGTTTCGGCGAATGGTTAGCTGTTGTGACGAAGCAATCTGCTGAAGACGGAAAAGCTCAGAGCGTATTGTTTTCAGTCGATGGTCCATTGCGGGGCCTACCCGTGGATTGCGCGGACTTCGT
>JAYSST010000661.1:0-6868 GCA_043720435.1 Bdellovibrionales bacterium | reverse complement strand
GTCTCGAAGGGCTCCAAAAGGGCCCTTTTTTTTTGACGCAAATATTTCAGCCTTGGCTTCAAGCTCAACCGTGCTAGTCGCTGGGGCATGGCTACGTCAGAAACCCTCAAACCCGCGTCGAAGAAGCGTTTGCCAGCACCACGTGCTGCAGGCTGCGTCGCGCCGAGTGTTTCAAAACCTAGTTTAAAAGTATCAAAGTCGAACGCGACCGAAGCATTTATTGCTGCGGAAGCTGCGGCATTGAAACTTGCGGAAGATCTCGGACAATATCTCGCGCTGAGCGACGATCCGCGCCGCCGTCTGAAGTTCGTGGCGAGCAAAACGGGCATTCATGAAAAAACGTTGAACCGAATTGCGCAGAAATTGAATCGTCCAACTTATATGACGGTTTTCAAAGTTTATCGTCATCTGTTGAACGAGGCAGACGACGCCAAGCTGTTGGCGCGTGTCCCTTCGGAAATCGCGACCTATCTCAAGAAAGCAAATCCGCAAAGCTTCGAGGCGGATAAAATATATTCGCCTGGCCTTGAAAAAGAATTGCACGCGAATCCGATCGCCGCAGAAATCGTAATTCTTTGCGCAACCGGTCCGCTGAAAACGAACTTCATTAAAAAACGCTTCGGAGATTACGGTCTCACCGTGGTTGCGTCGCTCGTTGAGCGGCAGATTTTAAATGCCGTTTCTCATGATCAAGTATGCAGCGGCAAAGTTCAGCTGAACATGTCACCTGAAGCCGTCGTTTCGTTCGGACTGCAAATGAGTCGATCGTATCTGCGACCTCAGCTCGCGTATGCAACCGGCGAAAACTTCATCGGGTTCTACGCTGAGGGTTTGACCGAAGAGGCCCGCCAGAAATGGCTCGCGATCGATGCAGAAGCCTTTAACAAGAAGGTTTCTTTGGCCAAGCTGCCGGAAAATCGCGGCGATTTAAGAGCATTCACATTTTACGCTACGGACGTTGTCGATACTGGGGAATCAAAATGAAAAAATTAGTTTTGTTCTGCGCGATCATCACTCAGATTTTGACGGTCTTCGCATCGTCGAATGGTCTCGCCGGTGTCGGTGGATCAGGCGGCGGACCGAGCGCGATTTCACATGTTAGCGTTGAGGTTTGCAGCGACAAACCAGGCAAGATTTGCAGTTCAGTCACTTACGTTATTCGAGTCGACAGCCCAACGACTTGGAGCTGCCACATCCTTCAAGAGAACGCGAGCGAAGTCGTGTGCCCACCAACCAAGGGCATTCCGATTTGGCTCGAGAAGTTAAACGAAGCTTACCAGTAGATTGACAGCTAATGAGCGCGGCGCGAAGACCCGCGCTCATTTCAGAAATCCTTAAGTTAAAGCCCGACCTACGATTTCACCGACGTTCTTTGAGAGAGCCGCGTGTTTCGCGATTCTTTCGAGCTCCGTTTTCATCATAGCTCGACGACTTGGTTCGAAGGTCTTCCACTGATTGAAAGCAGAGACGAGTCGTGATGCCACCTGCGGGTTTCGTGCATCGACGTCGAGAACTTGATCGGCGACGAATTTATAACCCTGGCCTGACTTCTCGTGAAAACCCAATGTGTTGAATTTGGCGAACGCGAGCAATAGTGAATAAATCTTGTTCGGATTATTTTTGTCGAAAACTGGATCCGACATCAAAGCTTTCACTTCGTCGAGCGTCGGTGTGCCGGGAGCGATCGCGCGCATTGACAGCCATTTGTTCATGACGAGCGACTCGTCTTTCCACTTGGCTCTGAATTCTTCGAGTGCGGTGAGACGGGCTGGGTGGCCCGAGCGATTCAAGGCTTCGAGAGCTCCAAGTTCCGTAGTCATGTCCTTGGCTTCGCGCCGCTGTTTCAATGCTTTCTCCAGATCGCGGGCGTCTTCGCTGAGGCAAAGATAAAAGAGCGCCGTGTTTCGCAATGCCCGCGCGCCTTGTGCCTTTGACGAAAGTCCTGTCGCCGCTTCCTTCGAGAGGCGATCATAGATTTTTTCGAAGCTCGATCGATGCGCTTTTGCGATCGCTTTCATTAGCCCATCGTGCGCATTGAAAACTGCCTCAACGTCGACGACATCGAAGAACTGTGCGACGTAATTTTCAGAAGGCAATTGCAAGACGAAGCTCGTGAAGGCCAAATCCACGCTCGTTTCGCCAGCCGCCGCTTGATTTAAAAGCGGTCGAAGGGATTCGACTAGCGCGCTCTCGAGCGCAGTCACGGCGGGGTCCGAAGACTTTCCGGCCGCCACTTTTGACTTCAGGGTTTTCAACATTAGCTGCTGAGTCGCTTCCCAGCGCGCAACTGAATCTGAATCATGAGCGATCAAGAAGCTTAGTTCCTCGACCGAGAATTCACACTCGGCTTTAACCGGTGCGGAAAAACCTCGAAGCAGCGAGAGAACGGGCTTCTGGGCGATGCCTTCAATTGTAAATGTTTGTTCGGGCTTTGTGAGTTCGAGAACACGAGTCGGTATCAGGTCAACAGCTCCACCGGTCTGTAAATCGCGGCCTAAAAGTCCGATGGCAACGGGAATGAGATACGGCTTCTTTTCGGGTTGTCCTGCCGTTGGCGCGCAAGATTGTTTGATCGTAATTTCAAACTTTTTCTCGTTCGGCAAAAACCGGGTACTAACTTTGATTACCGGCGTTCCTGCCTGATCATACCAGTTCTTAAACTGAGTAAAGTCGCGGTTGCCACCGGTCGACTTTACTCCTTCTGACATTGCGTAAATAAAATCGTCGGTGGTCACGGCTTGACCGTCGAACAATTCGAAATACTTATCCGAGCCTTTGCGGAAAGCTTCGCGGCCGATCAACGTCTCGATCATTCGAATAACTTCAGAACCTTTTTCGTAAACGGTCATTGTATAGAAGTTGTCGATGGCTAGATAAGAAGTCGGGCGCACTGGATGCGCCATGGGCCCCGAGTCCTCAGCAAACTGATGAGTGCGGAGGCGAATTACGTCTTCAATTCTTTTCACCGCACGCGAACCCATGTCGGCAGAGAATTCTTGGTCTCGATAAACAGTCAGCCCTTCTTTGAGCGAGAGCTGAAACCAATCGCGACAAGTGACTCGATTGCCAGTCCAATTGTGAAAGTATTCGTGTCCGACCACAGCCTGAATATTCGAAAAATCTTTGTCAGTTGCCGTTGATGGCTCTGCCAGAACGTAATTTGCGTTGAAGACGTTGAGGCCCTTGTTTTCCATCGCGCCCATGTTGAAGTCATCAGCGACGACAATCATGAAGACATCGAGATCGTACTCAAGCCCGAAACGCTCTTCGTCCCACTTCATAGATTTTTTCAGCGAGTCCATCGCATGCACGCAGCGTTTTTCTAAACCTTTGCGGCAGTAGATTTCGAGAGCGACATCGCGTCCTGACATCGTTTGAAACGAATCGCGAAGGCAACCAACGTCGCCAGCGACCAGTGCAAAAAGATAACAAGGTTTCTTATGGGGGTCGAACCAAGTGGCTTCGTGCCTGCCACCTGGCAGCTCGCGTGTGCTCGTGCGATTTCCGTTCGATAATAAAACTGGATACTTTGCTTTTTCCGCTGTCATCGTAACGGTGAAAACTGACATGACATCGGGTCGATCGAGATAATACGTGATTCGACGGAAACTTTCCGCCTCGCATTGTGTACAGAACATTCCGCTGGATCGATAAAGTCCTTCGCAAGCGAGATTTTTCTGTGGCTCATTGACGACTTCGATTTCGAGCACGGGATTTGAGAGCCCACCAACGCCAACGATTAACCTTTCGCCCTCAAATGCATACTGCGCTTGTTCTGGTGCTAAGCCTTCAGGCGCTTTCGCGCATGGATTGCCGTCGAGTTTTACCCCTTTGAATTGCAAGTTTTCGCCATCGAGTTTGATAACTGTAGCGCTAACACCGCTTCGCCGTTCGAACTTCAAGACCGAGCGAACGCGTGCATGATCTTCGTGCAGATCGAAGTTGAGGGCTGTTTCGCGAATCCAGAAGTCGGGCTGCTTGTAATCTTTGAGATAAACCATAGGGGAGAGTTATCGCGGCCTATGCAGCCACGCAAGTGGTAGCGCATTGCAAGTGCCAGTGCTACGTTCGGCCTATGGCAGTCGCTGTTTCGGGGCCGAAAGAAATACAGAAAGTGGTCGTCATCGGCGGCGGTTTTGCGGGTCTGGCAGCTGCGCGAACTGCTGCGAGAGAGAAGAACGGAAATCGGCAGAAATTCGACATCACGGTGATTGATCGGCGAAATCATCATCTCTTTCAGCCTCTACTTTACCAGGTCGCAACAGCGGCGCTGAGTCCCGCCGAAATATCGTTTCCGATTCGCAGTATCTTTGCGGATGTTCCAAACGTCCGTGTAGTGATGGATGAGGTTACGGGTTTTGATCTCAGCCGTCGCGAAGTCATCGCTAAAATCGGACGATATCCATTCGACGCATTGATCGTTGCCACGGGCGCAGGCAATAGCTATTTCGGCCACGATGAATGGAAAAAATTTGCACCGGGTCTCAAAACTCTCGAACAAGCCACGGATATTCGCCGTCGAATCCTTCTCGCGTTTGAAAAAGCCGAGATGGAAACAGATTCCGAAAAACAGAAAGCGTTACTCACGTTTGTCGTTGTTGGTGGTGGGCCAACCGGCGTCGAGCTTGCGGGTGCCATCAGTGAAATCAGTCGCTTCACTCTCGAAAGTGATTTTCGCAGAATTGATCCGTCTCGGACGCGTGTCATATTAATCGAAGCGGGTCCGCGCCTTCTTGCTTCTTTCGATGAGACGCTGGCAAAACACGCAACGCGCGATCTCGAAAAAATGGGCGTGCAGGTTTGGACTTCGACTCGAGTTTCAGAAGTGAGCGGCGAGGGTGTACAACTCGGTCAGGAATTTGTTTCGGCGCAGACGGTGATCTGGGCCGCAGGTGTGCAGCCTTCATTTCTTGGTAAAATGATTGCCGAGGCCGCGCAAGGTCAGACGGATAAACAAGGGCGCGTGATCGTTGATAAACATCTGCTCGTGAAAACAGATCCACCCGTATTCGTCTTAGGTGATCTCGCGAATTCGAAGGGTTCCGATGGGAACTCACTTCCGGGCCTTGCTCCGGTGGCGATGCAAGCCGGCCGATATGCAGGGCGCGCGCTTGGTCGAATGGCGCGCGGTGAAACGCTCAAAGCATTTGTCTACAAAGACAAAGGTCAGATGGCGACCATTGGTCGACGCCGCGCCATCGTCGAAGCGGGCACCATCAGATTCGCGGGGTATTTCGCATGGATGACTTGGCTCTTCGTGCACATATATTATCTCATCGGATTTAAAAACCGTTTCTTGGTTTTTTTCCAGTGGGCTTGGGCTTATTTAACTTTCCGACGAGGCGCACGCCTCATTCAAGAAAAGCTCTAAAGGTTCGGAATCTTAACGTTCGCGAGTTTCTCCCACAGGCCAGGCGCAATGATATCGGACCCGATCAAATACACCGGCTTTTCTGTCGTGGTCCCTGGGCGCTTCTGCATCACGCGACTTGGCACTTGTCCACGTCCACCGAAATCTTCGATATAGAGTCGGCGAATCGCGAGCGAGTTGCTGACCAGCAGGCGTGAGTGTGCGGTTTCGTCTTTTTCTCGCTTGGAAGCATTTCGTTTTCCGGTCTGAATCAAATTCGCATGTTCATAAGGACTTAAGACTTTGAGTTCGGCACCGTCGAGAGTTCCCGCCGATTTGTCGTGCGCTTCGACAATCGTCAAATCCTGCCAACCAAGTGGTCGCAGATACTTCGTCTTCGCGCGCCCTGGTTGTCGGCAGGTCAAAATTAAATCCAATTCGTCTTTTTCAAAATGTTCTTCAAGTTCGCTGAGGTCGTAGACATTCAACTCAACAACCGGAATTTTTGTACCGCTGAACATCGACTGGCAAATCTGAACGGCGAGTGGAACCAGTCCCTCGAGTGTTCCGAAGCTGAGGTGTTGTATCTGATCGTCACTCTGAACTTCTTGCAGCGCGGCCGAGAGTTTCCGCGAATTGCGATCATAAACGTCGGCAACTTTGTAGGCGATCGGAGTCCAACCCGATTTGCGTCGTGCCGCACGATCGAGAAGTACAACGCCGAGTTCATCTTCGAGTTTCGCGATCAACCGCGAGAGTTGTGGTTGGCTGAGGCCAATATGATCGGCAGCAGCCGATAGATTCTTGTGATGAATCGCTTTGCCTAGAACTGAAAGTGGCCAGTGCAGATGATCCATTTTCCCCCCGGAAAGCGCAGGTCTAACAAACCTGCTTTCGAGACGCATCCGTTATTCACTTTTGGCATAATGAATTGCGGGTTATGCATTAAGGATCAGAGCGTCAAGCGGCTAGGGTCTCGGCATGACTGTAAAAACTAATCTGGTTCGAATAGCGATGACCTTGTTCTCAGTTCTATCGGTCGCAGGAGTGGCGCAGGCCACACCGCCTCTGGTAACTCCGCGTCAAGAAGAAGTGATTTGCATCGGAGTCGACGGCGAAATTCGCTTCGATATCCTGATCGAAATTCCAAATATGGTCGACAGTGCGAACGCTCTTAAAATGCGTGCGTCCGACCCGAACGTGTCAGAATCTCGAAGCGAAATCGCGCTTTTCGAAGCGGACGACGGTTTACTGAATAACGACAACCACGTCATTGTCGGTTACGTCGACACGACCAACCCGAAAACGGCTCGGACCGGGGAACGCATCGGCGGAACGACGCTAGGTCAGCTGCGGTCGGTGATGCTGAGCCTCGACATCGACTTCGATGTCGCGGCCCCGCCAATGAAAAAATATTCTGCTCAGGCACTTTATTTGAAAAAGTCTGGCGAACAACTCGTTCAAGATCTCGACTGCACTCGCCAAAGGTGAGATGACCACGCGGTATGATTAAGACAA
>JAYSST010000660.1:0-6872 GCA_043720435.1 Bdellovibrionales bacterium | reverse complement strand
GAGTCGCAGGATTGGAAATTCGATCCACGTCGGGCTTTGGCCGACTGGACGTTGAAAGACGCGAACCTGTGGGCAAGTGATTTGCTCGAAAAGATCACAGGCTACCGAATCGGCGAATACAAGCCTTATAGGCTTGTAGATTAGCGCCCGAGCCGTGGCGGCTCGATTGTAGAGATTGATACGTTTTTTGAATTCGAACCAGACAAGGATTTTTATGCCGCAAGAAACGACACAGCCCGCGAATGCGCAGAACACGAAGAAATTAATTCGGACCGAAACGACGACGCTCCCCGCGCGCGAATTCGTCGTTGAATGCGGAAACACTAAAATTAAAATAGGCAAAGGCCACGGCCTCGCAATCATCTCTGGTCCGTGCGTGATCGACAGCCGCGAGATGATTATGAAGGCGGCGAAAGCGTTGACCGAGCTTTCTCAGAAAACGGGCATGCCGTTAATTTTTAAGAGCTCGTACGAAAAAGACAATCGTGGCACCGAGAAAAATTGGACTGGCCCGATGGCAGACGACGGATTAAAAATTTTAGCAGAAGTTCGCAAAGAGTTTGGCATCCCCGTCCTCACCGACATTCATCGCCAAGAAGACGTCGATCGGGTGGCTGAAGTCGTCGACGTTTTGCAAATTCCCGCTTACATGTGCCAACAAACTTCACTGATCATCGCGTGCGGAAAAACCGGCCGCCCCGTGAACATCAAAAAAGGCCAATTCAACGCACCTGAAAATATGGGTGGAGCTGTCTCGAAAATGCATTCTACCGGAAACAAGAATGTTCTGCTTACGGAACGCGGCGCCTGCTTCGGCTACAACCGACTTGTCGCTGACATGCGTTCGATTCCCGTGATGCAAGAACTCGGCGCTCCAGTTTGTTTCGATGCGACTCACGTTGTGCGTCTGTACGGAATCTCATCCAGCGATCCAGCCGGCGGAGAACCGCGCTTTGTTCCACACCTAACGATGGCGGCGGTTGCAGCAGGTGCAGATGCCCTGTTCATCGAATCGCACCCATCACCGATGGACGCGAAGTGCGATGCCGCTTCTCAGCTTGATATGAAGTACTGGGAACCGTTGATTCGTATGGCGCAAGCCGTTCGAAAGGCGATCAGAACACCGGAAGATGTCGGGATGATGTCTTACTAGATGCGAGCAAGACTCCTTACACGCTACGTCCTCGCCGAGATGATCCCGACATTTTTCCTCGGGGTCGTCGTATTCGTTTTTATTCTGCTCATGTTCCAAGCTCTGCGTCTGACAGAGTTTGTTCTCATTCACGGCGTAAAACTCACAACTGTTCTCGCGATGATGGGCTACCTCTCGACAAGTTTCTTACCGATTCTTTTCCCGATGAGTCTCGTTTTCACCGTCATTCTTACCTACGGTCGACTTAGCGCTGACTCCGAAGTCGTGGCACTACGAGCCTCGGGCCTTAGCATGTATTCGATCGCAATGCCGGCGGTACTTTTAAGCGTCTTGGTTGCGATACTAAGTCTTCAAACATCGTTTCACATTGCTCCTTGGGGCAATCGGCAATTCGAAATCATTGTCACCAAACTGGGTGCGATGAAACCCGGAGTGACAATCAAAGAAGGAACCTTCTCGGAAGGTTTTTTTGATCTCGTCGTGTACGCCAACAAGGTCGACAACAAACTCGGGACACTTCAAGAAGTCTTCATCTATGACGAGCGCGATCCCAAAGCGCCCATTACGGTAATCGCACGCGAAGGACGAATCGTAACTGATGCCGACCAGCCAGGCCATGCAGCGTCGCTCAAGCTCTATGACGGCACCATGCATCGGACGAGTGATTCAAGACACACTCAAATTAATTTTTCTGAAAACGAATTGCAGCTGTTCGACCCCGTGAACGAGTCCACAGCATCGAAATCGCCGCAGTCGATGAACCTCTGGGAAGTCCGCGACGCTTTGAACGCGCCGGCAACACCCGAGCTTCCAAAAGAAAAACGAATAGAACTCGAAACTGAGTTTCACAAACGCATCGCGATTGGTCTTGCCTGCTTGGTATTCGGACTTATTGGAGTCGCGATGGGCACCGTCACAAACCGCCGAAGCGCGAAAGCGGGCGGCGCCGTCGTGTCGATCGGAATTATTGTCACCTATTGGATTTTGTACGTGAGTTCGGAAAGTCTTGCTCGCAGCGGTCAGCTTCCGCCATGGTTCGCAATGTGGCTCGCTAATTTCCTCTTCAGCATCGCCGGCTTCTTTCTGCTCAAAAGAATCTGGAACGGGTAAGGTTCTGGCTTTTTGGCAGACGAGGGCAGCATCGCGAGGTCTGCCAAAAGGTCTAAAGTTTTGCCCACAAGAAAATGCGCTTGAACGTGAAGAAGAATGGGCGTTCGTCTTTTAATTCTGTAAATAAACGACGTTCATATTCTTTCAAAAACGATTCGTATTTCTTGGGCGTCAGACGCTTTTTGAAAGGTGTTAACGTCGACCCCTTGACCCACTCAATCACTCCGTCGCGCGATTCCAGTTCATGCCCGTAAACTTTTACGAACGCGTTTTGTTCTTTGAATCCAAGACGGTAGAGCATCGAAGAATATTCCTCGAGTGAAAGCATCGAATCTTGAATGGTAAAGTCAGGAGCAATCTCGGCTGCCATTTCGCGGGCCACAGTGTGCGTCGAGTAATCTTGGTTGAATGGCATTTGAATGGCAATTTGCCCACGTTCCGAAAGCATGTTCTTTATTTTTGCGAAAACGACGCGGTGATCTTCGCACCATTGCAAAGCTGCGTTCGAGAACACGAGATCGTACTTTTCTTTTGGCTTCCATTTCTCGATGTCGTTTTTCTGAAATTTTAGACCGGAATCGACAACTGGATCACGTTCGAGAGCTCGAGCTCGATTCAACATGTCTTCAGACGAATCGATACCGACGGTTTCTTTCGCTTGGATGTGCCGGTGCAGTTCAGCGGTCAGCTCGCCGGTTCCACAACCGAGGTCGACCACCGACATCGCTGGTTTGACTTGAACCGTGGCCATCAGATCGAAAAATGGTTGCGATCGCTGGTCTTTGAACTTTTCGTACTGCTGGGGATTCCACAAAGCATGTGCCACGATCAAGACGTTACTCGACTATCTAGACGGTCGCTAGAGGTAATGCTCTGGCACGTAAGCACTCTGCATGCGCAACATGCGTGTAGACCGCGCCATTGATTCGCGACCCAACATCGCCAACAGGTCGTCCGCATCACGCACCATGACCCCTGCGCCGCTATAGAGCAGATCATTGCAAAGTTCACCGCGCGGATCTGAAGGAAACCATGGAATCGTCGCAACAGCGCGCCCCATCATTCCTGCATGACGTGCAGTGATGGCAGTTCCGCTTCGTCGTTTAGCTTCGACAATCAAAATGACGTCTGAAAGTGCAGCGATCAGGCGATTCCGTTTTTCAAAATGCCAACGGCGAACACCTGTCGCTATCGGATACTCAGAGATAAAGCAGCCGCCGTGCTTTAACACACCCTGCTTTCGATCGGTCCAATCGGACGGGTATGGTCGATCCAGCGACGAAGGCAGAATGACTGCTGTTGCCTGACTTTGGTGAACCGCAATTTGATGCGCGAGTTCGTCAATTCCCCGAGCTCCCCCACTAACAGTTAAGACGTGAGACATCACCTTGGGAAGATGACGTTTCATCCACGCCTCGGCCATGATGCTCGAATCGCGCGTGCCAACAATCCCGAGAATCGGCCGCGAATTGAAATCAAGCTTTCCTTCGACCATCAGCAGCGACGGTGGATCTGTCAGATCACGTAATGCAATGGGATAATCTACCGAAAGCGGATATACACAGCGCGGTTCCATACGACAACGCCCCCTTCAATATTGAAGTGGGCGTCTATTGCCAAAGGATGAAAGGAAGAACATTCGGGCGTCCGCGATTCGCCCGAAGTCCTATTCGGCGCTCTCAGCTCGAGTGATTCTCGGCGGGTCATTGCGCAGATCGGGAAGTCGGTTTGGAAATTTCGCGCCGGTTCGATAGCCAGGGCGAATTTCTTCAGTCGCCAAAACAACAAAGGCCGATGCAACCTGTCCATGAACTGCAAAGACTTTCAGAATCCCGATCGAATTGGTGATGTCATCACTCACGGTCGAACGACGTTCAATTCGACGAGCTTGTACCGCCAAAACATCGCCGACGCGAACTCCGCTAGTCTCAACATCAAGGAAAACCGAGGCTCCGTCGCCAAAAAATCGTCGGCTGTCAGAATAACTTCCGCCAATGATCGTCAGCTGCGAATTCAAACGTCGTCCCGTCGTCGTAACCGGTACACGCGGTGGTTCTCCAGACAACACGAGGCTTCCGACACGAACAGCATTCACGCCATAGACGACTGTGGCATGGTACAGGTTGTCGCGATCGCCGATCCGTTCGCCGATCCGCAAGACACCACCAATCTCTAGCGCTTTGCCGACTCCGCCATTCACGGGCGACTTCAAGTTGAATCTTGGTGTGACGGAATAGACGCGCGTGCCCGGAATCAACGGCTCGTTGGCGCTAATGATTACGCCTTGGCCAAGTGAGGCGACTTCGTGCTGATCGACCTCGACAATCTCGCCCATTGGCTCTGGGACTTTCTCGAAGGCGATGAAAGGCGGAACCACTGAGGCAGGAATTTTCTCGGCCACTTTGCTCTTGCGCTGAATCGTCACCGAGCGTTCGAAATGCTTGAACTGAAATTCGCGAAAGCTGCGCGGAATATTGAGCATGACCTTTTTGCGTTCCTCGGATGGTGGAGGCAAAATCGGTCGCGGAACAATTTCACTCTGTTCGATAACGACACCTGCCTCGAGATCGGCTTGAGTAATTTTTCCCTCAATGTCCTCTTGATAATAGGGTGCCTGATTCAGAATTCGGTTTGGAGTTGTCCCAGTAAACTTAGTCGATTGTTTAACTTCGAAAGATCCAATCTCGTCTTGCTTCGGCTCTTGCATCGCAGGAACAACATCTTCTTTTTCAAACGCGGCCTGTGTTTGTATTGTCAGCTGATCCGGTTCTTCTTTTACGACGCGAATTTCCGGAGGCGACGCCTCAGTTCCGCCAATAAATCGAATCGCCTGACCCTTTTCAATCTGATGGGGATTCTGAATCTCGGGATTCTCCGCCCACAGCTTCGACCAATAAAATCCATCCGCAAAAAGTGTCTGACTCAGATCCCAAAGTGTATCGCCCGCTTGAACGGAATAACTCTCGGCCGCCCGCGAACCAAGAAGGCCCGACCACTTCTCGTCGCTGACCGGTTGTGAGTCCGCGTAGATTGCAGCAAGGCGCGACTCAAACGCAGGATTTGGTTCGTCCGACATCGGAGCAAGAGATTCGTTCTGGCTTTTGGAAGCAACCGGTTCTTCGGCTTTTACAGGTGCCACAACGGGCTCGGTTCGGACAGGTGCCGCCTTGACTGCTTTCGACGCTTTCTTCGCCTTTGCTGGATGAGATGCCGGAGCTTCCAGCGGCTCGAGCGTTGACTTTTCTCCATCGAACGGATCAGTGAGGGGTTCCTCATCATCGGCGATATCGAGTTCGACCGAAGGTTCGGACGATTTTTTCGCAGCCGTCTGCGAAGCCAAATCATCGAGTTCGCTATCGAGATCGTCGAGATCTTGGGCAGATGATACCGCCGTCATCAACAAAAACGGGGCGAGAAGAACGGTCAACCCGACTGCGAGTTTGCCAAAGGAATTTTTTTTCAAAACGTTCATTTCACCCTCGATGCGTTGACCGGACTCGAATTCAAAGCGCGAAGTTCTCGACCCGCTCGCACGGCCTCTGGTGAGCCAGGGAATGCCTTGCGAACATACTCAAATGTCTTTCGTGAAAGCGCGAGATTACTTTGCACAGCCGATTCACTGCGACCCGCCGCCGCACCTTCCAAGGCGAGACGTCGGGCAATAATCCCGCGCATAAGCACGGCGCCAGCTTTCGCCCGCACATGCGCCTTCGGCGATTTTAAAGTCGCTTGGAAAAGCCGATCGGCTTGCGGAATATTTTTTCGACGGAAGAAATAAAGTCCCTGTTGAAATCGGGTCTCGGCAATCAATTCTGATTCCGGATACGACTTTTCGAGGAGAGCCGCGGTTCGTTCAGCCTCTAACGAGTCCCCTGTTTTTAAAAGATCTGCGACAGTGCGCGCCAACACACGGTCTGCTCGTTCGCCACTCAACATCTCGCCAGTGGATTGACCACCGCTCGTCTTCGCCGATTTTACCATGCGTTTTTTTGGCAGACTTCGGGGCACGAGCGAAACATCCTGGCGATTGAGACTTGACCGTGGTGCTGAAGTTTCAGTCACAGGTACTTCAAGTTGTACGCCCGATTTAAACGCAGCCAACTTTTCGATCGCGAGCTGCGGGTCGGCTCCGTTGCCAGCGCCATTTTCGCCCGCATTTTCTTTAGCGATCTTAATTCGGTTTTTTAGAACCGCATTTTGATCGCGTAAAGTTTCGATCTTGTTATTTGCACGTCGTAGACGCATCTCGAGTTTCGCAAGCCGCACTTGTTCAAGCTTCTGTGTCGAAGAGCACGCCGTGAGAGTTCCCGTCATAAGCACGCACGCGGTTAAAAATCCGAGTGCGCCAACCATCCTAGTCGCTACCTGCTTTTTATTGTTCATACTCCTCTATGGTAAGGAGCGTCGCGGACAATGAAAAGCTAGGAAGAACAAGGGTCTAGGGCTGGCTCTCGTTTGCAATCGGCAACTGTTACGGAAAGAGATCTCCCATACTTATCCACAGCACTTGTGGATGACTCATGACCTTGGACCTTAGACCCGTGACTGGATAAGGCTTTCAAGTGATTGCTAGCTATTTATACATGCCATAAGCTGTTGTTTCGACTTA
>JAYSST010000659.1:0-2725 GCA_043720435.1 Bdellovibrionales bacterium | reverse complement strand
ACGGTGTCGATTTCGGCACGGACTGAAACGCGCCCCAGTCGACGCTGCAAATTTCGGTGAGTGTCCGGATAACTGTTGTCGGAGTAATAAAGGTTCGAGCCGACGCTATTGGATTGAGCGGTGATGACACCGTTTGCGAATTAAAATCGAACGGCATTCCGATTTGGTAGGACATTCCGATATTTGATTCAGCTTTGGTGACAAGTTTAGAAGCTCCGACGGTTTGACCGCCTTTAACTCCGCATCCTGCTAGCAAGACTGAATTGGTGAGTGGGTTGTGATCTTTGCCTTTCGAAGCATTGAGCGCTGAGGTTCGCGAGAACTCGCTTGTTACCATGAAAGTCGTGCGATCAAACAGGCTCTCGCCGCTTGACCGAAACGGTGTTGCTTTGAACAGAGTGAAGAGCGCTGCGACTTGATCCCACGATTTTGTTTGGGCGGCGAGATGATTGCCGACGTGGTCAGAATGCGTGTCAAGGCTTCCGGACAGAGAGTAGTGTGCAATCGCCGATGTTCCACTCAAAAACGCCGCCTTTAAAGCCGCTGGCGAACTCACTTCGCCTAGCGCCTTTTCAATTCGAATAAGACGAACGAGTTCTGTGTATTCGTCGTTTGATCCCGCGATGATTCTTGCCGCCGTCAAAAGATCGGATTCGCCTTGAATGTTAGCGAGCATCGCGCGCATGCGATCAATCGGATTGTCGAGATCAGGAATCGAAATCAGTTCTTGAATTGTCGTTAATGTTTCGGCGCGGCCGGCGAGGGGAATTCCTTCGTTCGTTATTACGCCGTAAGCCCCCGAACGAATCGATCGATTGAGTTCGATACTGATCGACGGAGAATTGAGTAGCGGGTCGCCCGAGAACATATAGAGGTGTCCTGCGGGATGTCCGTTATCGCTCGAATTTAAGAAGACGCCATTGATGACCGAGAACTCTTTTGCGAACGGCGCCATTGAAATCATGGCGGGCCCGAGTGCAAGCCCTTCTGTTCGAGTCACTTGATCGTCGCGATATTCAATAAACAAATCGGTCTCGAGCGCGCGAGTCGGAGATGTCCACGGGTCGGCACCCAGAGTTGTGTCCCATCCTCCAGGAATGTTGATGATGACCACAAACCGATCGACGGTCGAGCTGCTGAGCGCCTGCGCTCGAGAAACATAAAGTCCAGAAGCGAAGTTTGCAGCTAAGCCTCCGCCGAGTGTCGCACCGATTGTCGTTGCACCAAAACCGCAGGCTCGATTCAAAAATTTTCGTCGGTTCATATCTTAATACCTCAAAAATTCGTCACGTAGGAAGATCGTGTGGGCCACGGTGCCGAGTGCAGTGCCAACAGTTGCTGTCGCAGGCGTCATTGCTGTCGAGGTTTTCTCGACGCTCACTAAAAGCGTGCTCCAGTCTTTGTCGGGAAAATAGCTTGTGTAAACGTCAGCGGGTCCAATCATTTTGCGAATCATGTGCTCGATTAATTTTGATCGCGTTTTTTCAGGCAGTTGAATCCAAGGTTTGGAAAGGTAAGCCGCGATCGCCCGTGAATGCTCGGGACCCGTCGCGCCGGCAAGGACGGATTTTTGAATGTCCTTCGGGAAATAGTCGTTCAAAAAACTTCCGCGTATCGAGTCCGCTGGTTCAAATTCGAACTTTGTATATTGCGTGAGGCATTGATTGAGCCACCGCATGAGGCCAGGGTTTGGTCTTTCCATTAAAGGCTGACCGCTAATTGTGCTGTTTGTGCCTAGAACATCGCGGTTCGCGACGTTTATAGAATCGCAGCGGAATGGTATGGCCCTGATTCGTTCTTGACCATGGCCCGAAAAATTCTTGTTCAAAAGATTCACGACGTCGTAGGCCGAAGAGTAGCGAACCCGTCTCGAAGCAAATTCTGCTTGAGCCGGTGAAGGAGCCGCCAGTGAACACGCCACCAGCATTAAGCCCGGCAACCGATTACGTTTTTTTTTCACGGCGTTTCTCCCTTCTGTACTTTCGAAGTCCAACGGTACAACAGCGAGCGTTCGTCGCGAGACAATAGCCAGCGTGCTTCCGCTGGTGGCATTTTTGCGCCCACTCCGCCATTCGCAAGATCGAGTTGTTTTGCGATCCGAGATACGTTTCGAATGTGACTTTGCGCGGTTCCGCCGATTTGGTCGTCGGCCAGGAGCGGGATTTGTTCGTCAGGATGAGTCGTGTGGCAAGAATCGCAACGTTTTAAAATCGGTTTCACAAGCGTCTGAAGTTCGCTTAGTGTTTCCTCGCGCTGGGCCTGCGGCGCTTCGCGAAATTCCGCGGTCTGTACGAGTTCGGAAATGAAGTCTCCGCTTCGTCGGCCAACGCGGTCGAATGTCGTCATCAACTCATTTCGCCGAGACGAGTCGAGCGCCCGATCGTCACCGATGAACCACGACCAGAAATGTTGAACCTGGCAGGCGGCGTACTTTTCTTGACCGACCAGGGCCTTAGCCAATCCATTCAGTCCTCGATACGGCGTCGCCATCGTGCTGCCATCAAGTCGTTCCGTGTTGAGCACGCCTTGGCTTGGGCGGGCCGATAAAAGAAATGGTGACGTTGAGAATGCCGCGCCAACGGGATCAAGTTTCGAATGACACTTCATGCAGGCAGAGTCGGAACCGTGGGCGCGGCATTCTCAACGTCACCATTTCTTTTATCGGCCCGCCCAAGCCAAGGCGTGCTCAACACGGAACGACTTGATGGCAGCACGATGGCGACGC
>JAYSST010000658.1:0-6874 GCA_043720435.1 Bdellovibrionales bacterium | reverse complement strand
GCGGAGGAGGCGGAGGAACAGGTTCACGGGCGATGATCGTCGGAGGTTCTGCCGAATTCTCCTCACTGACGCCATCGGGAAGTTCAACGTCAACAACTCGCTTCTCCGCTGACGCCCGATACGGATGGAACGCAGGTCAAATGGAATACGGCGCGCTCGGAGCACTGACATTTCAATCTAGCACTGGCACAAGCGCACGCCTCCTTCAAGCGGGTGGATTTTTTGACTACAACCTTGTACCAAACACACCGGGCACGGAGATAGTTTACGGTGCAATGGCCCTCGGAAAGTTTGGGCAGATTTCGTCGACCGTCGGAAATTTAGAATTTTCGGGTACGGTCATGACTATCGAAGTGGGCGGCCAACTGAAATGGTTCCCTCTCGGGAACACGGTGGCGATTCGCGGTGACTTGCTTTACCGGATGGAATCGGCGTCTGATTCCATCCGTTCATCGGCATCGTCGGGTATAGTAGCCAAGGGTGGATTATACGTTTACTTTTAAGACTTAAGCGCGACACTTAGTATTGCGTAAGTAGTTTTCTAATCTCAAAAAGACGAGCACTTCGAGAGCGGATCCCCAAGATCCGCTTTTTTGCGCGCGCCGGAAGTTGCAAATCGTAAACGAGAAATTCAAATACAAATGTTTCCAGATCAAGAATGCGCCGAACAGTGCGAAGAACGCGGTTCGGGGTTTCTGTGCCCGTCACGCAAGTCGTCCAATCTAGCCAAAGCGTGTTAAGGTCTCCGGAAGAAATGTTTCGCTCACGCTGAGCAGATCTGCCTTCGCGGGCAAGACCGCGTGAGCTCCATACATCATTCGAATTCTTGGTATCGATTTTAAGCTCGATCTTTTCAACGGCCGGGTTTTCCGCGGATGTGCGTTTCGCTTTTCTACTGTTCACGTTTGATAAGCCGATTGCCATAGCTAAACCTCTGCCGAAGCGAATGGAACGGTTTCGGATTTAACCGGCGAAGCTGATTCAGGAGCGCCGCCCAACTTTGCACGGTCGAGAATTAATCGAAGTGAGTTCGCGTCTCTAGAAATCCCCAATGTTTCGCCGATCTCAGCAAGCAACAAGCGAATTTCGGCCGCCGCAACAGAGTTTGGTGAATGTTCTGGAATCGAAAGGCGAAGAGCCATCGCCTCTTCGCCGTGAATGCTTTCGCGAATCGACCGCGTCGTGCAGCCAGCTTCAGCAGTCTCGAGATTTTCTCGATACCACTGGAAAATCTCTCGAGAGAGGCGACGCGATGACACAACACGTGTCGGCACAAAGATGTGTTTAAAATCCAAACGCATATCGCGGCGAAACTCGGAAATTAGTGCGCGGAAGGTTCGTAGATTCCTAAAATTATTAATCTTGCTCTCGATCGGTGAAATCAAAACGTCGCTCGCGACGAGGGCATTGTTAATCAAGCGATTCCAATTTGGCGAACAGTCCATCAAGATCAGGTCAAATTTTGCTTTCAGAGGCTGAATGACCGTTTCAAGAAGCCAATACTCGCGACGGTTTCGGCTGAGCAAGCTCTGATCGAGTGCGACGAGTTCTGGTGTTTCAGGAATGAATGAAAGCGTAGGAATTTCGGTTTGTACGATGATTTCGTCGAGCGTTGCCTGGCCAACGAACAGGTCTGAAAGACCTTTCATTGAATTCAAAGTTTTCAATGCCTCTTCCAGTGATGCATTTTCATCCGGCCCCTCACTGCCGAGGGTCTGGGTGATATCGCCTTGCATGTCGAGACCGACGACACATACCTTGAGACCGTTAAGTGCGGCCATGCGTGCAAGGTTTAAAGTCAGCGTCGTTTTGAGTACGCCGCCTTTCGTGACGAAGACAGCGGCCGCAATCGGCTTTACTGGTTTAGCGAGAAAACCGAATTCGGCGCCGATTTCGGAAAGCTTTTCGACAGGATATGATTTGGTTCTAGATCGATCACCGGAAGCCATCGCATCGAGGGGATCTACTCCAAATATCGCAAACGCTTTTTTTGCAGGTATGTTCTGTCCCATTTAACAATCAGAGCAAGAGCGACTCATGTCTGTCTATCAAAGTGCGCGATACATAGCGTCGGACCACCTAGAGCACGTGGTCTATTAACCACTAGACGGCGACCGCATGATTGATTACGTGACTCCGTGTATGGATCGCGTTGAGCGAAAGAGAAAAACAATCGACCCGTGTCTTCGCTGCGGCCTGAATCGTACGCTGTGTCTTTGCGCGCTGATTCCTGAAATTATCTTAAAGACAAGGGTCACGCTTCTTATCCACGCGAAAGAGTTGAAACGCACGACCAATAGCGGTCGTCTCGCAATTGAGGCGTTGAAAAATAGCGAGATGATTGTACGCGGGGCGAGTGGTCCCGTCGGGTCACGTCGCTTGCCTCCGGTCGACCTCGCACCCTCGCTCCTGCCGAGCTACGTACCTGTACTATTTTTTCCCGCCGACGACGCGCTTGAACTCAATCCAGAGTTGGTCGCGTCTCTCAGCGAGAATTATAAGTACCCGATTCAGCTTCTGGTCCCGGACGGAAACTGGCGTCAGGCAAGTAAAGTTCACTCGCGGCATCCCGAATTGGCGAACGTTCCGCGAGTGAAAATTTCAACGCCGAATACGGCGAAAAACCACCTTCGTGTCGAACACCTTGCGGCCGGAATGTCGACGCTTGAAGCGATCGCAAAGGCGATTGGAATCGTTGAAAGTCGCGAAGCGGAAGCGAAGCTTTTGGCGCTCTATCGAGAGAAGCTCGAGCGAACTCTGCAGGGACGAGGACTATTTCGATGAACCTTTGGTCACTTATTAAAAAGCTTTAAAATTATGTGTCTCAGAGGGGGACTGCCTCTTGAGCATTGCCGCCGTTCCCCCGATCCTTGAAGTATGGCAAAGCGAAACGCATTTTCAATCATGGCAGTTCCATTGGTCGCGCTCCTTCTGCTCAGTTTTCAAAACTGCGGACCGAGCTTTCAGGCTATTCAGAACAACTCGGAAGGGTTAGCGAACCTCAGTGTTGGAACAAACGTCCCGTTGAAAATGACCGACGCGGCGACCGGGATAGAAATTGATCCCACCGATGAAATGATCGTTAACGTCGAATACCGGGTTAATATCTCGGGCACTAGAATCCCACCAGGCGCGGTGATTTTGTGGGCTGCACGAGCGGCTCCCGGCGGTGGTGCCGTGCACACGCATCCTGGGGCAAATCAAACTGAAGTCGCGTTTCATTGCGAAGCTCCTGGAATTATCTATCTCTCAGCAAAAATCGAAGATAGCGGAGTTACCTATAACTCTGAGGAAATTACGAAGACATGTGTTCCGGTACCACCTCCTGCGGCGACGCCCGCGCCAGGTGCGACGCTCGTGACGTTCCGAATTCCCGCAGGAACAGGCACCGCCCCATGGAATACTTCGGCGACTGCTGTAAGAGTAAGGCTGGGGCAAACTGTGCGTATCTTCAATGACGACACACGAGTTCATCGTCTGCACACCGGCGGTGCCCCTTGCGGTCACCAGGGAAATGATACGCAGCCAGGTGGAAGCTTTGATTGCGTGATCACACGCGCAGTGAATTCAGCCGCTGGCAGCACCTACGATCACAACATCGGTACGGCCGCCAGATTCTATATCGACGCGACACCGTAAGCGCCGCAGCCAGCGCGAATTTCAAAGACAAAGGTCCAATTCCGGAGTTAGACACTCCGGAACAATTCCAGCAGTCCTTAGAATAGGCGAAACTACCAGCTTCGATTGAGGAGCTAAGTGTCTCGTTTTAAAACACATTTTATTTGCCTTAACGTAGCGGTACTCATCGCTGTTCTCTCGACGTTCACGTGGCTGATGTTAGCGCAAAGCGCCCCCATCTCGGCGATGGCTGCGACGTTTCGGCCAAATTTCTACGATGGTAAGTTTCCAACCCGCACAGCGGCGTTCAAAAGCTTGTACGCAGCGGACAACGAGTCGATCCCGAAGTCTGAATACCGCGTTTTAAAGGGAACCAAAAGCTCGCTGATCATCGTAGTAACAGGGTTCACCGGAAATGCCCACGACTCGGTGAATGACTTGCTGGCAGCGCCGGGTGTACGCGCCGGCTGGAGCTATATCTCATTGCCGAATCCGTCCGATTGGAGATTTGCTTTACATCGCAACTCGAAAAATCCAACCTTTCACGCAACCACACGCTCGCTTTGTGACGCCGCTCGAGAAGTAATTGCAGCTTCGAATATCGATGCGACCGACATTCGCATCGCGGGAACTTCGCTTGGGGCTCGATATGCCGTTTCTATGGCGAGTGAAGCTGATTGCTTTTCGACGCCAGTGAGCGGTGTGCTTGCCGTGAATCCGCCACTCGATTTGCGTTTCGCTGCCGATAAACTTGATTACTGGGTTATGCGCGATCGATCACGGGCGTTGCCCGCGCAGCTTGCCGGTGTGACTATTCTTTTTCTGAAATCGCTTTCATTCTGGGAATTCAATTCGTCGGTCGATTTAGAGGAAACGGCGGATCATGGTGTAGTTCGCCGGGCACTTGATTTTTGGATTGCGCCACTGCGAGGGAACGCGCGTGCTCTCGAATCGCTCATCGCGCGAAATTTTGCCGTTCGGCTCGAGCGCATGAGTCGGAAGCGCGAAATCGCGGCTTACGAGTCTCCGAGCGAAGAGTTCAAATTTGCAAATGTGATTCCGTCGCTCGACGAACAAGGGTTTAAACAATTTATGGCTAGCGTTGAGGGGTTGCGTGCACGAAACCGTCATGTTCGAATTCTTCATAGTCGCGATGATTTCTTGAATCGTCCTGCGGATCTAGAAATTCTTGCGAGCACCGCAGCTCTCGACACGGTCGTATTGCCAGACGGTGGACATACAGGAGCGATTTTTCAAGAAGCCGGACAAACGATCATTAACAGATTTTTCGACTAGGCGAGGGATTACACAATGACAAAGTACTTCGTGCTATTAGGTTTCGGTGTCTTGCTTTCTTCGTGCGTCTCGCCAATGAAGCAAGTGGATCCAGCAATCGCATTCGACACCGAAATCGGTTTTAAAGTTCTGCCGCCGCCGGGCGGTCCTTGGTACGCGATGCCTGCCCGCGAGGGCGGCGGCCTCAATCTCGGTCGAAAACCTACGCCTCAAGATGAACAAGAGGGATCTTCGACGATCGCCGACGTACAATTTGGGTTTATGAACCTGAAGCAGTTGAAACTAAATGGTCCGGAAGAAACACTGAAGTTTCTGAAACTGAACATGGTCGAACTTCGCGACCGAGATCGATTTGAAAGCACCAGCGGAACATCGAAAAAACTCACGTTCAAAACAGCACACTGCACCTCTTTCGAACAGACGTCGCTCGTAGATAAAATGCGAAAGTCGAAACAGGGCGAAAATTTGAAGATGAGGAACGTTGGAATCATCTGCCTACACCCGAAAGATCAACGCCGATATGTCAGCATCGCACTTAGCGAGCGGGTCCCGGTCAGTCGTGAATTTTCGAACTTTTCGAAAGACGAAGCGGCGTTTCGCGACGGCCTCGAGTTTTCTGAAGTCCGTGGCGGAGTCATTGCCAACTGATCGTCGGACAAAAGTGAACGAAAAAAAGCCCGGCATCTTACGATGGCCGGGCTTTTTCATTGGATCGAGACCGAAATTATTTTGGCTCTACAACCTGACCGACGAATAAGAATGCGCCGGTTTTGCTGTCTTGGATCGCAACGTAGAACGGGCGATCGACGACCATTGTGATGTCGAATGGGCGTGGCATCGAGCTACGCATCATTCCGCCGACGAGAGTAGCAGCTGCGGCTTTCACGCCGCTTTCGCCCCACTCAATTTTTGTGTTTTGCTTTATGATTCCAACTTTTGAAGGAGCCGAATTCGGGCCATCCATTTCAGAAAAATCAGCCGAATTTTTGAAAAGGAAATTGAAGCCCATTGCTTTCGTGATCTTGGTGTCTTCCTTCATTTCGACACCATAGTCGAAAGTGAAGGTCGGCATTGTCAGACGGCCGTTCATTGGCTTGAGATCTTTCAAGATCTCGGTCCAAGTCGCTTCTGTCCAGATACCGTTCTTCGAATTCTTTTGGAGGGTTTCGAAATCCTTCGCATCTTTTGGAAGTACAACGAACGCGCGCAAAGTGCCTTTTGCGATCTCGACTTCAGCAACTTGATACTCTTTCGTGTCCGCGAACTGCGAAATACCCGAGCGAGTCATTGTCTTCACTTGAGACTTTGCTCCGCCAAGAGCGGTGAACTCGTCGTCATAAGGTTTGCCGAACGGAGTTGTCCACTGGCCTTCGAGATAAGTGGTGTTCAAAAGGACCCACATCAGATCCCTAAGAGCGTCAGCGTCGATGATTTCTGGAATCATCTTGTTGGTCGCTTCGCTTGTCCAAGCATTGATGACGTCAGCGGACTTCGCCTTGCGGAAATCGAGCGATGTATTCTTCTCGACGCCGTAATGAGTTTTCATCGCCTTTACGAAACCAGGCTTGAAATTGTATGGAGTTTTATCTGTCGCACCGTTCGTCGACCAAACGGAATTCTGGATAGACAGAACTGGCGGAATTTTTTCGCGAGCTGCAGTGAGCGCCTTCTTTTCTGCGTCCGTAGCTCCTTTCAGCGAAAGTTCTTTCAGTAAGGTTTCGTTTTCCTTATTGACGCCCGGAACATCAGTCCGTCCGACATAACCGAGTGCAGTGACGAACTCGGTGCGAGTTTTGCCTGACGATCCGTTAAGTGCCATGGAAAGAGCGAAGTGTGCCGAGATTGGCGAAACGAGAACGTTCTTTGCCTTCGTTTCGTTCTTCAAAGATTCCTGCATCAGTCGAAATCCGGTTTCGTTCGAACTCTGAACCGATGCCGACGGAGCAGCGGAAGCAAACGA
>JAYSST010000657.1:0-1099 GCA_043720435.1 Bdellovibrionales bacterium | reverse complement strand
GTTGAAATACAGAAATCGAATATCCTGCTGATTGGTCCAACGGGTTCGGGTAAAACCCTACTCGCTCAAACGATCGCAAAGATCTTGAACGTTCCATTCGCTATGGCGGATGCGACGACTCTCACTGAAGCTGGTTATGTAGGGGAAGACGTTGAAAACGTTGTTCTCAATCTTCTTCAGGCTGCAGATTATGACGTGGAGAAAGCGCAGAAGGGCGTCATCTACGTCGACGAGATCGATAAGATTTCGCGCAAGAGCGAAAACCCGTCGATCACTCGAGACGTTTCGGGCGAAGGCGTTCAGCAAGCGCTGTTGAAAATTCTTGAAGGTACGGTTGCGAATCTTCCACCAAAAGGTGGACGTAAACATCCGCAGCAAGAGTTCATTCAGGTTGATACAAGCAACATCCTGTTCATCGTCGGTGGAGCCTTCGTCGGTCTCGACAAGGTTATCGAAAACCGTCGCTCATCGAAATCGCTTGGTATTGGCGCGGATATCCGCAATCAAAACGAACGCGATCGCGGCGAACATATTCTGCAGTTCGTCGAGCCAGACGATTTGGTGAAGTTCGGACTTATTCCAGAATTCATCGGTCGTATGCCAATCACCGCTGTACTTGATCCGTTGAGCGAAGAAGCGTTGATCGACATTTTAATCAAGCCGAAGAACGCGTTGACGAAGCAGTACGCGAAACTGATGGGCTACGAGAAGGTCGACTTAAAGTTCACAGACGAAGCTCTCCGCGCGATTGCAAAGCAAGCGTTGGTTCGTAAGACCGGCGCTCGTGGTCTTCGCGGCGTTATCGAAACGGCAATGCTTGATGTGATGTTCGAGATTCCGTCGAAAACGAACGTAAAAGAGTGCATCATCGATGAAGAAGTTATCACGATGAAGAAGCGTCCCACATTGGTTTATCGCAGCGATGAAGAAATGCGTGTGATGGAAGCTGCTGATAATGCTAAAAATTCGAAACCGGGCACCGGCTCAGCGGAGTCGGCCTGAAGAGGCTGAATCATTCCCTCAAGTGAAGCTCTCGAAAGTCCGAAAGTAGATCATAAGAAAAAACAAAAGTTCGGCGCTTGCGCCTAAGAGAAACCGG
>JAYSST010000656.1:0-6876 GCA_043720435.1 Bdellovibrionales bacterium | reverse complement strand
TTTCGTTTACACAGGCAATTGCGAAAACAACTGCGCCCAAGCCGCTGCCTACACCCGTCCATTCAGAAGAAAAATCGGCCGACGAAAAAGAGAAATTTTTTAAGGAAGCCAAAATTCGAATGAAACTTCCGCGCGAACTTCGTTTCGAAAGATTTGATTTCGAAGATGGAACGGCGATGCTTACAAGCGTCAATCGACACACGAAGATGGGTTTGACTGTGTTTGCTGCAAAAGGGGATTTTTCTCCTCAAAGCGCGATCGCCTTTTTTCAAAGCGACCTGTTCGGCAGCTTGCCAGCCACCAAGGGTACAAAATTAACGAGCCTCAGTGACCGAACGGTATTTGGGCCGATCCAAAATAGCGGAATGCTGGAGGCGTCGCGGTGGGAAGGACGCTTAAGTGATCGAAACGATATTCACGTTGTAACGTTTCGTCGACAAGACGGCAGAGGAACGTACATGTTGATTTTTACCGGCTCGGAAAAAATGTTCTCAGAAAACGAGGGATTTTTCGAGCAAATGTATCTCGAAATAAAGGCGCTACCCTAAAGGGTCTTCACCGAATCCTAGTTTTGAATTCCGTCCCAGCACCACTGACAGAGAAAAAGATCGGGACCTGGCGGACCACCCATTCGATCGACGCGAGTGAACGGATTAGTGCAAAGTGCCGCGTTGTCCACTAGGCCGACGGGACTTAGGTAGCATGCGGTGTCCGGCAGGCAACGTCGCGCTGGCACCTGACTCGAATCATAGCCGCCGCCCTTCATCTCGCAACCATTGGCGATCGAAAATGGACCGTGACACTGCTTGATTTGATTCGTCACAGGATCTGTTTTTACGTGAAGCTCGATGGCATATTCAGGAAATTTCGGTTTCGTCGCCCCGGTAATGGTCGACGCTGTATCGACCAAGTCAGCGGTGTTCCAAAGAAGTTCAGATGGTACGAGATAAATACGGACCCAATGTTTTGTTAGCGTCGGGCCAGGCTTGTCGAGACGAACGGTGCTGAGCGATGGAACAATCGTCCGAACGAAAACTTGCAACATCGGTCGGCCCCCGAGACGAGACACCCAACCAGTCTGGATCGGACCCGGCTGTGAGCCGTATCCTGTCGCGATTGTGATTGGAGTTTCTGCTCCTGCGACCGGATTAATGACCGCGTCTTGAATAAGCCCGGGGCAAGTATCTGGGTGCTGCAGCTGCGTACGAACGGCATCAATGAGTGTCGTCATCTCGATTCGGGCTGCGCCCACCCGTTGTCGCTCAATCGCGGCAGAATTAATGGTGGTGATAACCAAGGTAACGATCCCGAGCAAAACACAAAACACGATGGCGTTGAGCAATGCGGAACCGTTTTCGGATCGAAGGCTCAGTTGCACTCCTGACACATAAAATACTCTGTCGTCATGTTCACGTCGGTCGTACACTTTTTTCCGCAGCTGATTGTGAACGCAGTCTGCATCTGACCGGTTTTCGTAGGGGGAAATGGTGCAGCGGTTGGAGTGTCTAGCGGTGGCGGGCAGCTCGCGGTACCTGTGATTGGATTAACGACCCCGGTCGGGCACGCTGCTCCAATATTTGGCACACAGGTGTTTGTTGCGAATGCTCCACGAGCGATACACTGAACACCCGCTGGCGCACAGATTTCTTGGCCGGATGGAAGTGTTTTGACCGATGCGCCTTGCACCGAGCAGAAATCGAGATTTTTTGCGCTCACCGCGCATCGTACGATTTTATTTCCAGTCAGTGGGTTGATCATTACTGGAAACTCAAAATACCGAGGACGTTCTGGCGTCCAATCACTTTCGGTTTGCCGCTCCATCAATAGTTCAACTTGAGCAATGTAGAGTTGGTAATTTATCGGGCCACCCGCCTCTTGAAGAGTAATGGCTCGCGGTGGAATCCCTTTATTCTTTATAGTCAGATTTTTGACTCTCACGCGTCGACCAACAAGTGAGTTTGCTGCAATCGTATCGCCGGTTGCGGACGTCGCCCCGAAGCCTAAGTAATTT
Source organism: Bdellovibrionales bacterium (assembly GCA_043720435.1). GTDB lineage: Bacteria > Bdellovibrionota > Bdellovibrionia > Bdellovibrionales > JAMPXM01. Next base: position 4,865 of record JAYSST010000656.1, on the reverse strand, counting down.
GTAATGGCTAACGCATTGCTGGTAGCGCCAACCGGCAAGACCGTCTCTTTAAGACTCGAAGTGCAAAATTCCGTCGTATAAAGATACCTTCCGATGGCAACGCCGAACTGATTCGAATCGTCTTTGTCGGCGACGGTCATCTGCGCCTTCATAAGATCGGTGATTGCCGATGCCATACCGAGGGTGATGACAGATACAATCACAACCGAAATCATAATTTCGGCAAGCGTGAAACCCATTTGAGACGTGATGCAACGTCGATAGTTGTATTGAGTGTGTTTCATTGTTCCAATTTTAACACCGCGAATTCCAGAAAGGGAACAAGCAAACTTAGTGAACGCAATCTTGTACCTCGTTACCATTCTGGTCGCATTTTCGAGCTTTACGCAGGAGCTGGTTTTGGCGCAGGCGCTCTCTGCCACCCTCGGCGGAACGTTATTGCGTTACACGACGACAATCGGAATATTCGCCTTTTCTTTGGGAATGGGCGCGCTCGCATACGGCCGGCTTCAGTCGAGGTTCCGTACGTTACGCACATTCGCCGCACTTCAAATCGTAATGGCTGTGACCGGTGCCATCGGTCCTTACTTCATCTTGGCATCTGATCCGCTTTCCCACAGCGGCCCCACCTGGTTTTGGAATATCGTCAGCTATCTTCCGGTCTTCTTCACCGGCTTTATCTCTGGCTTCGAGCTGCCGCTGTTAATGGATCATGCGCCCTGCGAAAAGACCGCGATGAGGACGCTCGGCGCAGATTATTGCGGGATGTTTCTTGGATCGGTTTTATTCCCTCTGACTTTGTTGCCGCTCTTCGGAGTTTACGGAACCGCTTTTGTCGCTGCATTTATAAATTTCGGGACGTTGCTGTTGATTCCCCTTTTGCTGCGCCAGCGGAATCGGCAGCAACAATCCAAAATCGTAGTAGAATCAGCCAACGCGGTGGTTGTTCTTGGCGACATTTCGCGCGTGACCGTCATGGTTTTGATCGCTGCTACAGCATTTTGCAGCATGTGCTACGAATTTCTTATTGCCAAGCTACTTGCGGAATTCGGTAACGACGATGTTCTTAGCCAAAGTTGGACTATCGGGACCTTTTTGCTCGGAATGGGAATTGGAGCGTGGTGGTGCGTGCGAATTCCACGACTGAAACCGTTGCGACTTTTATTGAAAATCGAAATAGCACTCACTGTCGTCGGCGCACTATCGGCGGTTGTCATCTATGGAGGCGCCACTTATTTCGAGTTGTACTGGCTCGATCGCGCGACACGGCTCTTCAATAGTAACCAAGCGATTTTGTGGATCGGCATTTTTCAGCCATTTGCTCTTTTGGTTGGAATTTTGAGTGGGTTCGAATTGCCATTGCTCATGAAAAGTCGTCCCTTCGCATCAGCGGCCAACAGCGGAATTCCGCTGGCGCTAAGCTATTTCGGCGGATTGCTGGCAAGCTTCATCGTACCACTTTTTCTTTTGCCGTCTTTGGGCTCACTGTCGTCTGTCGTCATCGTCGCGATGGTAAATCTGCTCTGCTGCTTGGCGCTGGTGCGGCCAGCGGGCTTGTCTTGGATGGATCGACGCCTTGTTTGGTTGGTCCCGGCGAGTACCGCGGTGTGTGTTGCCGCTTTCTTCGGACCCAAATTCCAGCAAGCATACCTAAAAACCCACTATGTTGAAATTCGACTTTTCGAATTCAGTCTTCGTGCGATCGACGGGTTTCTAAACTACATCTCAATTCTAGGTCGGGTCGAAAGAATCGAAACACCCTATCAATCCATCGATATTGTCGACGAATCTGTGACTCGCGCTGCGCCCGGTTTTGGTCAGGATTTTTCTCTATACCTTAATAAACAGCCCCAGTTTAGTCGCTCGACACTGAAATCTTACCACGAGGCTTTCGCACATGGAGCTATACATCTTAGCGGCTCGGTACCGAAATCTGTGCTGATTTTAGGCGGTGGCGACGGGCTTCTCGCGGGCGAACTGCTTCGACATTCGCAGGTTGAGAAGATCACGCTCGTCGAACTTGATGCCGCGATGATTCGTCTTTCAAGCGAAGACGCTCGCATCACTGGACTCAATCGCGGGGCCCTTACAGACCAGCGTGTTGATGTGAAAATCGACGACGGGTTTAGATACATTCGGACAACAATGGAAAAGTTCGATGCGGTCTATATCGATTTTCCGTATCCTGTAAATTACGATCTTTTGAAATTGTTCAGTGTTGAATTCTATCAGTCCGTCCGGAACCGCCTTCTAGATGGTGGTTTTGCTGTGATGGATGCTCCAATTTGGAAGATGCTCGACGCGGTGGTTGTAATCCATCCACAACCCCACGAAGTGATGTTGAGCACATTGGCGGCGGCTGGTTTTGAAACGCGTTTTCCATACGGGCCGACCGATCCGTTTGTTTTCGTCGAAGTAAAAGCAAGAACGGTTCAGTTCGATCATTCCCGTCTTCCCGCTTGGATCAGCAATCGCGGATACGTAAATATGAACGATATCGATCACGTGGTTGGCAATGGTGCGACTTCGCCCGATTACGTGAATTCGGTCTTTCGTCCGCGGAGGTTTCGGTGAACCCAGAATTTAACCGCCGGGCTTTTCTTTTGGGCCTTGCCGCGTGTGCGATGCCATTGCGGGTTCGCGCATACCCGCTTTCGCAGATCATTGGCCCGGGCAACCCAAGCTATATACAGGGTTATGTCTCGCGGATGCACAACTGGCACTCTGGAAAGTTCGGCTCGATTCAGAAGGGCTTGAGTTCGTCGGAAAAAAAGTTTTGCGCCTTGGCGCTTCGAACTCTCACACGTTGGGATGAGCCACTTGGAAATAACCAAGCGTTTGACCGAGTTCTTTTCAGTCACAAATCAGATTCGCAAAAAACATCCCACCTGCGTTACGCAATTGCGCCCGAAACGTGGACTGCAGCGCTGAAGGATGAAGCGCAGAGCATTGTGCGCGAACGCGCAAAAGCTTCTCTTCCAGAAAACGTCTATGGGTTTGGCTGGGATCTCGTGTCCGACGAGTGGAAGTTATATCGTCGTCACAGGAACACTGCGGACATCGCAGATCGTGATCTGACGTCGCTTTTAGAAAAAGCCGATGATGCGCTACTGCACGACGCAAAAATCTCGTGCACGACTTACAAGGGCGGGCGGGTCGTCGACCGAAAACTAATTGTTGTTTATCGCGAAATCCCGAAGCTTGCTGCGACAGCCACGCCTTTTGGGTCCTCGGCTGTCGCAATGATGCAGGTGAGACGGATCTCGGGTGAGCGAGAGTGGCATTACCGTCTAAACTCATTCAACCTCTCTTTTCTCGTAGAGCCCTTGCAAACCGTCGCGCAAAGTTACGGTACCGAATTTGCGTTGATGCCTCACTCCCTTCTTTGGAAAAGCGCGAAACAGCAGACGCTTTATTTTCCATGACCCAAGATCGCGTCTCAAAGCGCCTGCATGGCTTCGACATTCTTCGGATCGTCAGCATGGTCGCAATTCTGTCTTTTCATTCCAATGAAACGGTTTTTTATAGCGATATTCCGCCTGTAAAGGACGGATTGTTGTTTCCGTTTCTTTATGTTTTTGCGCCGATGATCGGATTCAGCGGCTTCACGGTTGCAGCTCTATCAAGTTTTCTCTACGCAATTCGCGAACCCGCAGCGCGCGTCTGGTATCGCCTTTTTGCACTTCTCACCGTAGGCATCGCGGTTCTCGCGTGGCTGGCGGGTGAGGACGGTCATACTTTCGTTTTCGAGTGGGATGTCTATTCGTACTTGCTCGTCACACTCGCGGTGATTTTTTCCGTTCGCAAATCGCCGGTGGCGATTCGAGCACTTGGCGTCGTGGGTTTTGTCCTACTCCTGCTTCCCCTGTGGAATCTCTTACCAGTTTTCGAGAATCGATTTTTAAAACAAGCACTCGTCGGAGACTGCGGAGTATTAGGCGGTGGCGGGTGGCCGATTTTTCCATGGTCAGGGCTGATGTGGATGTTTTACGCCCTGGGCCGCGAATGGGTGCTAAACAAGCCACTGGGCGAACGCCTGCAAAGAACGATGGGCCTTGCAGAAACTCGCATAACCATAATGGTTCTCGCGGTAACGATTCCATTTCTGGGCGGCTACCTTGAGGCGCCTTGGGGGCCGGGCTTTGGCTGTTTCGTGTTCCGTCAGCCGCCGCTCATTTTTTGGGGACATTTTATTTGGGTGCTGTTACTGATGAGAATCTCGTTGGTTACTGCGGTGAACGAATGGCTTTCGCGAAAGCGCTGGGCCGGGTGGATTTCCCGCCTCGAGTGGTCGCGGCATTTTGGTCGCTGCTATCTTTTGCATTTGTTGTATCTCGGTCTTGGTTCGGGCTTCGCTTGGGAGTACATCGAACATCCTTGGTTATTTGATATTTACGTAGCCGGAAACATTCCGGTCTGCGAATTGGTGGCGCGATTGTTCGATCGGGTTTTTAAAAAGGAAAAGTCGTGAAGAAGTCAGGGGTAGGGTCGCACTACATTCTTGATTTGTACGGATGTACGCACGAAGTTCTCGACGATCTTCCACTTTTGCAGAGAGTGCTACTCGAGGCGCTTGTCCGCGCCGGAGCCACGGTCATCACCGATGTCTTTCATAAGTTCAGTCCGCAAGGAGTTACCGGCGTGGTTGTCATCGCCGAATCTCATGCTTCCGTCCACACATGGCCCGAGAATGGCTTTGCGGCGTTCGATATTTTCACTTGCGGCGTCAATATGAAAGCGGAAATCGCGGTTCAACACCTAGTGGGTGCGCTGAACCCGAAAAAACACGTACTTCGTGAAATTCCACGCGGCGTTGATTTAAACCCGCCGCGTGAATTAATTTTCTAGGGTTGGAATTTAGGTCT
>JAYSST010000655.1:0-6885 GCA_043720435.1 Bdellovibrionales bacterium | reverse complement strand
TACCGAAGGCACTCTTAATGCCCGCATTTTCGCGACTCGTGCGCTACCCTCAGACCGTCGTTAAAATGAAGTCCGTTCACAATTTAGAATCCCGCCTTACCGCACGATGACTTTTCCACGCTGATTGTTAAGATGAGATGATGAGCGCCGAACCAACTATCGACGATTTTATCCGCGTAAAGGGCGCCCGCGAGCACAACCTCAAAAATCTGTCGCTCGCTATTCCTCGCAATAAAATCACGGTCATTACGGGCCTCAGTGGTTCGGGTAAATCGTCACTCGCCTTCGACACGATTTATGCTGAAGGTCAGCGACGTTACGTCGAAGCGCTTTCAACGTACGCCCGAAACTTTCTGGAAAAATTAACCAAGCCCGATGTGGACTCGATTAGCGGATTAAGTCCTGCAATTGCCATTGATCAAAAGTCAGTCGGCCTAAACCCTCGCTCGACCGTGGGAACGATCACTGAAATTTACGATTACCTGCGTTTGCTTTATGCGCGCGTCGGTGAAGCGCGCTGTCCCGATCACGGAGTTCCCGTTCAAGGTCAGCTCCCAGATCAAATCATCAACGACATTTTGAAATATCCAGCGGGCACGAAGTTATTTATTATGGCTCCCGTCGTCCAGGGTAAGAAGGGCGAGTTCTTTCAAGATTTTCAAAAATGGATCCGCAAAGGGTTTATTCACGCGAAGATCGACGGCGAATTTATCGAGCTGACGAAAGCTAAGAAACTCACGAAAACAAAAGTGCACGACATCGACGTCGTCATCGACAAGCTGGTCATCAAAGACGGTATCCGCACTCGAGTTGCTGAAAGCGTTCATGCCGCTATCCAAATGGCCGAAGGGCATGTCACTGTCGAAGTTCAAGGTGGCGATTCGAAGAATGTGCGCCGCACTTTCTCAATTCATTCGGCCTGCCCGGTTTGCGGGTTCGGTTTTCCAGAATTGGAACCGCGATTTTTCAGTTTCAACAATCCGCGCGGAGCCTGCACCACTTGCAAAGGTCTTGGCACCGTCGACATCGAAGAGATCGAGTACTTCGAACAAGACGGTAATACGCGTGGGATCGCACAATCTGTTTCGTACCGGCTTGCCGATCGATTGAAGCGCAAAAGTGAGGACGAAGAAGAGGGCGAAGGGACCGTCGACATGATGGCCATTCGGGCTTGTCCCGACTGCAAAGGCAGTCGCCTGCGACGAGAATCGCGAAGCGTCTTCATTGCAGATCGAAACATCACCGACTTGTCCTCACTTCCGACTTCTGAACTTCTCGATTCGATTCGAACTGCACAATGGAGCGTTCGGCAGTCCGCAATCGGCGATAAGATTTTAAAACAGATCGAACAACGGCTCGAGTATCTCGTACGCGTTGGCGCTGGCTACTTAAGTCTCGATCGTCCGACTCGCACCCTTTCGGGCGGAGAAAATCAGCGTATCCGTCTCGCGTCGCAGGTCGGAAGCGCGTTGATCGGTGTCTTGTATGTTCTCGACGAGCCGTCGATTGGCCTTCATCCGCGCGATCACGAGCGACTGCTTTCGATTTTGCGCGATCTGCGCGACATGGGAAACACGATCATTCTCGTCGAGCACGATGAAGACACCATTCGCACTGCAGATCACGTCATCGACATCGGTCCTAGCGCTGGGCGCTTGGGTGGAGAAATCATTGCTGAAGGAACTCCGCAAGACATCGCGAAACATCCGACCAGTGTCACAGGCGCTTACTTAAGTGGCCGCAAGCAAGTGCCTGTTCCGAGCGTGCGGCGCAAAGGCAACGGACATAAGCTCGTTTTAAGCGGAGCACGCGGAAACAACTTAAAGGATGTGACGTTCGCGATTCCCCTAGGAACATTAACCGCCGTCACCGGCGTTTCTGGTTCGGGTAAAAGTACGATCGTTATGGACACGCTTTACCGAAAACTTTCGAATCACTTCTTCCGCACCAACTGGACAATCTCAGACTGCGATAAAGTCGAGGGCCTTCAGCACCTCGACAAAGTCATCGACATCAACCAAAACCCTATTGGACGCACACCTCGCTCAACGCCGGCAACGTACGTCGGTCTCTTCCCGCTTGTTCGCGATTTGTTCGCGTCGCTTCCTGACTCGAAGGTTCGCGGCTATGCGCCAGGACGATTCAGTTTTAATGTCAAAGGTGGACGCTGCGAAGTTTGCCAAGGCGGCGGCCAAATCAAAGTGGAAATGCACTTCTTGTCCGACGTCTTCGTTAAGTGCGATGCATGTCGGACACGCCGCTACAATAAGGAAACGCTCGCGATTCATTACAAAGGCAAGAGTATCGCCGACGTTCTTGAAATGACCGTCGCCGAAGCGCTCCCTTTTTTCGAGAACCACCAAAATATTTATCGGAAAATTCAAACCTTGAATCGAGTTGGTCTCGAGTATCTTTCGCTAGGACAAAGTTCGACAACTCTCAGTGGCGGTGAAGCGCAGCGAGTGAAACTTTCGAAAGAGCTTTCGAAACGCGGTACCGGCAAGACACTTTATATCTTGGACGAACCGACTACCGGACTTCATTTTGAGGACGTCGCAAAGTTGATCCAGTTGCTGCAAGACTTGGTCAATCAAGGCAACACCGTGCTTGTGATAGAACACAACATGGATGTCGTTAAAGCTTCAGACCATGTGATCGATCTCGGTCCCGATGGTGGACGCAAGGGTGGAGAAATCGTGGCGCAAGGAACTCCCGAAGTCGTCGCGAAATCCAAGCGCAGCGAAACTGCGAGATTTTTGGCTCAAGCCCTCGCTGGCCCAACTGCATAATCAGATCTCTGTCTTTCACGCGCGATAATACCGTCGATCAACCCTTGTTGGGCGTTAACATCCCAAGCCGGCATTAACGTTTGGAAACGAAGAAGCGATGCGCCACCGGCGCCGGTGTTACATCGCGCATACAAAATAAAAAGCCACCCTCAAGAGGTGGCTTTTTATTTCTCTAATTCGGCACACGCCAGAAATCAGATTTTCGAAACACGGCGAAGCGAGCTTCGCCGCGAATTCTACTTCACTGTTCCGATTGCTGTTCCGATTGGACCCTGGAGAAGGATCGCGATCAGGAATGCGAAGAGAACGAGAGATTCCATCAATGCGAGTGCGAGGATCAGCGAACCGCGGATCTCTTTAGCTGCCGATGGGTTGCGCGCGATACCTTCAAGTGCCGCGTTTGCTGCGTTCGACTGACCGAGAGCGCCGCCCATAACTGCGAGACCCATCATAAGACCGATGCCGAGAGCTGCAAAACCAACACTGCCGCCGATGCCTGTTGCCGCAACAACAGTACCTGCTTGAGTAGCAGTCTCTTGTGCAAATGCAGATGAAGCAGCGAGCAGCGTCGTTACGAACATGACGAAATTCTTCATTGTGGTCCCTAGCGCGGAATTTTCCGCAGTTATGATTGCAATCACCTAATCATCCGCCGATGTGGGGAAGCCGATTTTCGCAATTTTATTTTCTCAATTTAATTTCGAAACGTCGATCCGAGCTTAGTGATCGTCTGCCGTTGCTAGTGCGACGTAGACCATCGACAGCATGGTGAAAACCAAAGCCTGAATGAACGAAACGAACGTACCTAATCCGTAAAAAATAACCGGAACAACGACCTTGGTGAGATCGATGAAGGTTGAAAGAATAGAATGGTCCGCGGTCATATTGACCGAAAGGCGAATTCCGAGACTGAACGGACGAATAACGTGCGAGATAATTTCGATTGGAATCATCAACCACGCGAGCCACCAAACAGGTCCCGCGAAATGCGCAACGTAGTGCCAGCCGCCATGCTTGAGACCCATGTAGTTGTAAACCAAGAACGAAAAAATACCGATCGCGAGTGCTGCGTTGATATTGCTCGTCGCTGCGGTCATCCCCGGAATCAATCCGAAAATGTTATTCATGATTACGAAAAAGAAAATGGATCCGAAGAGCGGGACGTACCGGCGAGTACCTTCACCGAGAACACTCGAAACGAGATCGTCAATGTACTCGACAAGCGTTTCAGAAAAACCCTTAATGCTAAGACCGCCAGCTGGAACCAAAGCTTTTTCGCCAGAGCCCAGAGCGGCACGAGATGCGAGAGCAAAAAGAACGAGACCCGATGTCACGACGACGTTCGCTGCAACGTAAGTATACTGGGGAGCAACACCAGCAGCATCGAACCATGTGAAGTGACTACTACTCACGACTTCAAATCCTCTTCAGCGCCTGTTCCAGCGCCACAAAAATCACTTCCGCAAATCACTAAAAGCAACGACGAGGACGGCCGGAACGACTGAGGCCAGCCCTAAGGCGAAGGCGACAAGAGTTCCGGGGGCCGAGCCGAGAGCGATAGTTTGATCTCCAAACCAAACGCTGCCCGAAGGGAGCGTCAGCCAGTAGAAAATTCCGATCGACAATGCGAACTTGGATACAATGATACCGAAGGCCAACGCAACGTCTTTTTTCTCGAGAATCCGCGGCCATGCGAACGCTGTTCCGACGGCGTTCATCATCGCGACTCCGCCTCCAAGAAACACCGAGGCAAGACCGAGCTTTCCCCAAAAAATCGACGTGACCGAAGCGATCACAAAGATGCAAACGATTTGAGCAACCAAGAATAACCTGACAGGTCGATTTGCCGACAACACCGATCAGGGTTCCTTATCCATTTGTTTCATCACGTGCAGGATGTGCACAAACCAAAATACTAAAAAGAGAGTCGACCCAAGCGCGGGCCCCAGGCCGCGTTTGCCTAGGTACACGTCGGCCTGGAGGCCGAGCCAAAACCCGCCAAGCACCGCGACGAAGGCTTCAATGCCCATCGCCATGAAGATCATGTTCTTGTCGGGTCCTTTTTTCTTCGGCTTATCCGACTTCGATGGATCTTCGGTCACTTACGGAACCCCCGTGCGCCTGGTTGTTGCGCTTGTCGCTCTTTGAGCGATCTGATTTTCTCGTCAAAAAATGACTTTCGAGGATCGTATTCGCGAACTTTCAACAGAACTTCAATCGCTTTTACGAAGTTCCGCTGTTCCTCGTAAGCCACTGCCAGCATTAACGGGATTGAATCCTTGCGAGCACGCTCGGCAAATTGCGCCATCATGGCGTCGAGGACCCTCGCCGCCTGTTCATGCTCGCGTGCTCCGACATGGATATTCGCCTTCAAAAGATAGCCTTGGTAAACTGCCTCTTCGTCGACACCCGGAGCCTGTTTGAGCAATCGATCTATCTCGATCCCAGCCTGAAAGTAATTTCCAAGATAATAATACGCTTTTGCGATCCGACCTCGCCACTCGATCTCTTCCGGGAGCGTGTGCTGAAGTTCAAGTAAACGAGAATATTCGGCTACGGCGACCGTGAAATCTTGAACGTCATAGAACATGAGGGCCGCGACCTTCTGTTGGGCCTCGCGCCGAATTGTCGCGTCAGGAGATACAGCAATCACTGTTCGATAACTGCGAATGGCCGCATCAAATTTTTTGAGATCGTACTGATATATTTTGGCGGCTTCGAGAGCAGCAATAGCTGAGGCCGGTTTTCCGCTTTCTTTCGCCGCGATCGTTTCGAACATTGCCGCAGCGTCAACCGGCTTTTTTTCGACGAGCAGCTTTCGCGCCCGTTTCATCCCAATTTCTGTGGAGGAAAGGCAGCCGGTCATCGTGGCGAGAGCCGTCGCCACAATGACAACTGCGCAAGCGATACTTCCGCTTGCGCGCATTTCTAGTTTTTCACCGGGGCAGTGGGTCCGTCTTCAACATCATCGCCAGCGTCGCCGATGCGAGCAATCCCCGTTACTTTTTCGTCCTCGTTCAGATTGATCAATCGAACGCCTTGAGTATTTCGGCCCAAGATCGAAATTCCCGAAGCGACCATTCGAATCGTCTGACCCTTGTCGGTCGTGATCATCAGTTCATCTGTGTCGAGAACCATTCGAGTTCCGACAACGGCTCCGACTTTATCCGTGGTCTTTTGCGTGATGATGCCCACTCCACCGCGCGACTGCACTCGATATTCTTCGATCGAAGTACGTTTCCCGTAACCGTTTTCAGTCACCATCAAGATGGTGGCTTTCGTCGACTTATCGATGATTTCCATACCGACGACGATATCGTCTTTTCCAAGTGTGACACCTTTCACGCCGCGAGCCGAGCGACCCATGGCGCGAACATCACCTTCGTCAAAGCGGATCGACATTCCATCTTTCGTTGCAACAAAGACATCGCACTTGCCGTTGGAAAGTTTCGCGTCGATCACGTTGTCATCGAGATCGGTCGTCAGCGCAATAATCCCTGATGGTCGAGGATTCGAAAACGCATCAAGACCGGTCTTCTTGATGATGCCTTTTTCGGTCAACATCACGACAAATCGATTTTCGTCGAATTGATCGACCTGTAGAATCGCCCGCACTTTTTCTGTCGCAGACAAGCTCAAGACGTTCGCGATCGCTTTGCCTTTTGAAGTTCGGTTGCCTTGCGGCAGACGGTGAACTTTCACCCAGAATAATTTTCCCTTGTTCGTGAAGAACAAAAGCATCGTGTGGGTATCGGCAACGAAGATCTCGGTGACGAAATCTTCCTCGCGCGTTTCCGCACCCTTCAAGCCCTTACCGCCGCGCTTCTGCACGCGGTATTCGTCGAGTGGAATTCGTTTGATATAGCCCGTGTCAGTCATAACAACGACCATTTGCTCGTGCGCAATCAAGTCTTCGTCTTCGATGTCGCCAACGCTTCCAGAAATAACTGTGCGGCGTGGGTTCGAGAACTTCGCTTTGATCTCTTCGAGCTCCTTCACGATGATCTCGTCGATTTTCTTAACATCCGACAAAACTTCTTTGAGCCACAAAATAGTTTTTCGAATTTCTTCGAGCTCATCGATGATTTTGTCGCGC
>JAYSST010000654.1:0-2731 GCA_043720435.1 Bdellovibrionales bacterium | reverse complement strand
GGAGAAGTCGGCGGCCGATCTTAAAGATCATATTTCCGCAACGCCTGAATCCCTGCTTTAAATCCGATGTGAACAATTCTTCCCAAGATCTCGGCGTTGAGACTGAAATGGTCCACGAAGAACATCTCGTAGTCGTTGGGACTCGGGTGAATATAGATGTAATCGACGTTCGGTTTATAATTCACGCGCTTCGTAATAATCTCGACGAGCTTCTCGCGATGCTCCTCGGGTAGGCCCTGCTGGCGGAAATAGCCGTCAATCGCGCTCATGATCGCTGAAATCTGCTGCTGATGATCGATGTGCTTTTCGATCTTTTGCTGAATCACTTGGTAAAGCGCCTGATTGATAATCATCGGGATGCCATAGTTGTGCAGCGAACCCATGACGGGCGTGTAGTGGTAAGGCTGAACCGAATAACTTGCGATGACGAGGTCGGCGCCCGCATCAGCCGCGACGTGAGTCGACAAAGTTTCGCGAATTTCTCCATCAAAAAAGAAGAGCTCTTTTCCTTTTTGATTTTTGATTCCATAGGGCGCGTAGAACGGCGGCAGCGCCGTGCTGGCGGCAACCGCTTGTGAAATAGAAGCAAAATTTGCGTATTTGATGTTCTTGATTTTATAGGTCTCTGCGAAATTTCCGAAGATCACTTTTCGCGAATGATTCAACTGAGTCGCGACGACGTAGTTCTCGACGCCGAGTGCAGCGAAGTCGTTTTCCTGGGAAATGTTCGTGCGCATGTAGCGCTCAATATTCTTAACGGTGAATAAACCATTCACCTTGAATCCGTTTTTTAAGAAAGCTTCGAGGCCGCCGGTGACGAGGCTCTTGCGCCGAAGAAGACCGGGTAGCGAGTCCAAAAAGTTAACGCCATTGACTGCAAAGATGTCGCGGTAGGTGATTGGCTTCAGCCGTGTCTCAACTTTTTTCCGCTTATTGAATTTTGTCAGATCCGATTCAGAACCTCGTTCAAAGGCGTCGATGATCGACTCGACGGAATGGCCGCACGCGAGGAGCGACGTCAAGAATGCGCCCGCGCTCGATCCGACATAAGTTTTGAAAGTCATTTTGTCGTCGGGATAGCGGTTCTTAACTTCTTCTTTCGATCCGCCAGCAAACGAGAAGCCTTTTTCGCGGAGAGCGAGGCACACTCCCAAATGGAACGCTGCGGCCTTGATACCGCCACCGGATAAAACGAGTCCCAGCTTTTTCTTCTCGCTCAATCGCATTTCGTAATTGTAAAGAGTGTGTTTGGTAAAGACAGCCCAAAACAACGTGAAGACGTGTGCGACGCGTCCCGCCGCGTCAATATTGAGTTGTCGGTGATTCGTTGAAACGAATAGGCTCGGAATCTAAATGATTAATATGAATTCCAAATCTCAAGCGCAGTCCGGTCCCGATTGGCTGTTGCTCACTGATTACGCGAGCAAGTATCGCATCAGTGTTTCTACGCTTCGACGTCGCATCAAAGCGGGTGCTCAGCCTTACCGCTTCGAAGGCGGGCGCTATTATCTGCCCGATCAAGAAGTGATGATCGAAAAAAATCCAGCGCCGCAACAAGCGACGACGCAAACTGCCGCTTCCGTGTTGGCTGCATCGATTGCTCCCAAAGACGAACCGCTGATTACGACAACTTCAAAACTTTTGAATGAGCTTAAGCAGGCTTACACTTTGATTCTTCACGAGAAAGAAGAGCAGATTGTTTACTTGAAAGAGGAAATCGCGGACTTAAAAACGCTTGTGCGCGTTTTGGAATCTGAAAATGCTCGGCACGTCAGTGACCGAGATCGTCGACGCGCGGACCCACTTCTCGGAAATAAGTCCTCTGATCGCCGTCCACCTGATAAAGGTCCGTTCGGAAACGCGTAAACTAATCTCTGAGGGGGGACTTCTGATGCGTGCATTCTTCGCGCCTGTGTTTACTTTTACTTTTACTTTTTCTCTGGCAATTTCTCTGACCATTTCTTTGGCACCAAACTTCGCCGCCGCATTGGTCGACACTTCGACCACAGCTGCGGTTGTCGTCGATATGCAACAAGGTTTCTACGATCGCGGTGGAGTTAGCGAAACTGCTGGATTGCAGAGTCTCGTCAATCGACAAATCGATCTTCTAAAATGGGCTGTCGCAGAAAAAGTACCGGTTCTTCTGTTTGAATACGAGGGTTACGGCGTCACCGATCCACGTCTCACAGCAATTCTGAAAGGCCACCCGTACAAGCGAATTACGAAACAAAGCGATGATGGATTCACAACACCAAGCGTGAAGCCTGCTTTGAAGTTTTTGAAGAAACATGGAATTAAAAACCTAATTATGAGCGGTATCAACGGCAACGCCTGCGTTTATTCGACAACGACGGGTGCAATTTCATTTGGATATTACGTTGCTACGTCGAGTGACATCGTTGGAAACCTGAATCAGAACCCACCGATTTATCCAAACAACACTTGGTATTTCAAAAATAACAAATTCTCGATTTTCGCAAATCTCGACGAGATTCTCTATTAGAAGTCGCGAATCAAGTACCCGGACTTCGCGACAACTTCGGCGCGTTGGCTGTAAAAAGCGTCGGCTTGCGGCGGTTGGTTCGTCGCAAGCCCGTCAACATACCGATTGAACATGCAGACGGCAGACGCGATTAATACCGTGTTGTGAATGTCGATGTCCGTAGCGCCTGCCTCACGCGCTAACGCGATGTCTGCGTTGCCAACCTCGCGAGGCGCGCCTTGCACTTTG
>JAYSST010000653.1:0-1102 GCA_043720435.1 Bdellovibrionales bacterium | reverse complement strand
CTCAAGGCGTTCCGATTGAGGTGATGTTTCGCGGACGCTTGGGGCAAGTGTTGTCAAAGCTGAGCGTGCGCAAGACTGTCGTTATTCCGCGGAAGGCTGGCGAAGTTCCTTCGCTTTCATTGAAAAAACTAAAGCTGCCGGCCGGGGCCTATACTGTTGAAGTCAAAGTCGCAGAATCGGTGGTGCGAAACGATCTTTTTATTGGCGCGCGCGACGCAAGATTTTTGGATAATTTAGAAGCGCATCTGCGCGAGATCTCACTCGAGACGCAGACGCAGAAAAAAGTTTTGTTCTATGCTGCGCAAGAGATGAATGTGCTCGCGCGCGATCTTGGACAGAATTATGGTGAGCTTCGTGGCAAGCCCGAACTCTGGTCGACGTTTATCTCTCGGTGGAAACAGCGAATGGAGACGGTGAACCGTTCACTCGCAGACCTCGCAAAGAAAATGGTCGAGGATCAAGCGTATCCAGAGGAAACCGCTTCGCTCATTCTTGCTCAGGCGAGCTTGAAAGATGTAGCCGTGCAGTATCAGCAAGCCATCGGACAGAGTCGCGATATGGCGAGTGATACTCTCACTGAGTTAATTTCAGAATTAACGCGTCAGAAAGACGCCATAGGGCAGACGACTGCTCGCCCGACCGCCGACACTCCTGATGGAAAATTGTAGGTCGCGACGGCCGCCTGCGTGCCCAGAGCGTTACTTCAAAAGTTCTTTAAAATCTTTGCCGGGTTTGAATTTTGGCACTTTGGCCGCTGGAATGACTAACTTTGTGCCCGTTTTTGGATTCCGGCCTGTTCGTGCCTGACGAGAAGTCATGCAAAACGTGCCGAAACCAACGAGCTTCACTTCATCGCCTTTAGCGACTGTTTTCGAAATGATTTCGAGTGCGGCGTCGAGAACGCCTTCCGATTGAACTTTCGTGAGTTTCGTCTTGGTAGCGACTTTTTCAACGAGTTCCGCTTTATTCACCTGGCCCCCTGAATGAATGAACGGTGCGAAGAAGTCACTTTGTAGGTTCGGTCTGGTTTCTCGTCAAGGCTTCTGATATTTTATGGTCTATGTTGCGACAGCTTCGACTTCAGACCGCAGATTATTTAGCT
>JAYSST010000652.1:0-2737 GCA_043720435.1 Bdellovibrionales bacterium | reverse complement strand
GCGCAAGAAAGTTCGAGACGATCGGTTGCACTGGTTGTCACACTCCCAAGTTCAAGACCGGCGACGCGGCTCCCTCGCCGGCACTGAGAGGAATCGTTATTTATCCGTTCGGTGACGGATTACTGCACGACATGGGCGAAGAACTCGCCGATGGCCGTCGCGATCACGATGCCGATGGGCACGAGTGGAAGACACGTCCGCTCTGGGGGATCGGAAAAACCCAAACGATCAATCCACATGCCGGCTTTCTGCACGACGGACGAGCGCGCACTCTTGATGAAGCGGTGCTCTATCACGGAGGAGAAGCCGCGGCGTCTCGAACACGGTTCGCCAACCTGACCGAAAGTGACCGAAACGACGTCATCTCGTTCCTGCGATCCCTATAGGAGCTGCCAAGAACCACAGCCAGAACCGCTGGACGAACTTTAGACCTTCGAGCTAAACATTTAGCCATGATCATCGTGACGGGTGCGACAGGATTTATCGGTTCAGCCATGATTTGGCAGCTCAATGGCCGCGGCTACGGCAACATTGTTGCCGTCGACACCGTTCCGCCAGCCATGCGTCCCGACGTTCTCGCAAAACGAAGGTACGACCGATTTCTGGGCAAAGATGAACTATGGAGCTTCCTCGAAACAAGTGAAGCCCAAGAAGAAGTCGAAGCTGTCGTTCACATGGGTGCGTGTTCTTCGACGACCGAGATGAACGTCGCCTTTTTAACCGAAAATAATTTCGAATATACGCGGCGCCTTTGGAACTGGTGCACTCAGTACGAGAAGCCGATGATTTATGCTTCGAGCGGCGCCGTTTACGGCGACGGGTCACAAGGCTTCGACGATGCATCAGCGACGAAGATTTTCAAACCTTTGAATCCCTACGGCGAATCAAAAGCGCAATTTGATCGTTTTGTTGAAGAATCAATCGCGGCAAAAGAGCATCACCCACCGAACTGGTACGGTCTTCGTTTCTTTAACGTGTACGGTCCGAACGAATATTTGAAAGGCGATATGGCCAGTGTCGTTTTCAAAGCTTCGAACCAGATTCGCGAGTCGGGACGATTGAAGTTGTTCAAATCGCATCGACCAGATTTCAAGGATGGCGAGCAGCTGCGCGATTTCGTTTATGTAAAAGACATTGTGCGCTGGATGGATGAATTGATCACCGCCGGCACTTCCGCGAAAGCAAAAGAGATCACAAATGCTCCTGCTAACGGCATTTACAACATGGGCTTCGGTATCGCGCGAACTTGGAAAGACTTAGCAACTGCTACGTTCAAAGCGCTCGGAAAATCATTCACCGTCGACTTCATCGATATCCCCGAAGAGATGCGCCCCCGATATCAATATTTTACGGAAGCTAAAATGAAGCGACTCATGTCACTCGGACTTTCGAAGCCACAATGGTCGCTCGAGGCCGGCGTCAGCGATTATGTTTCGAATCACCTCATCGCCGATGCACCATCAGGAATTCGATGGCTGTGAAGGCGCTTCCAAAACATCTCGAACGTTATGCGGTCGAACAAGATTACTCGCGGTACACACCCGTCGATCAGGCTGTGTGGCGCCACATTATGCGCCAGCTTCGATCATTTCTCTCGACGCATGCCCACAGTTGTTACCTCGACGGCCTTGCGAAAACCGGAATCGATTTGCACTCAATCCCACGAATCGATGTCATGAATGAAAAACTCGATAAATTCGGATGGCAAGCTCTGCCCGTGAGCGGTTTTATTCCACCAGCTGCATTTATGGAGCTTCAGTCACTCGGTATATTGCCGATCGCTTGCGACATGCGGTCACTCGATCATCTGCTTTACACTCCGGCTCCGGACATAGTTCACGAAGCGGCTGGGCATGCTCCGATTCTCGTGGACCCCGCGTTCGCCCACTATTTGAAATCCTACGCACAAGTCGCATGCAAAGCGATTCTCTCGCGCGAAGATATGGATCAGTACGAAGCGATTCGTGTTCTATCGGACATCAAAGAGAATCCCGGTTCGACGACTTCGCAAATTAAGCAGGCCGAGGCCAATCTCGCAAATGTAACCGAAGCGATGTCGGGTACTTCGGAAGCGGCGATCCTGGGACGAATGAATTGGTGGACGGCCGAATACGGCCTCATCGGCGATCTCAAGAGTCCTAAAATTTTCGGAGCAGGTCTGCTTTCGTCTGTGGGAGAATCGCGGTCGGCGATGAGTCCCGTGGTCAAAAAACTTCCGCTGACAATTGAATGCATCGATTTCGCTTACGACATCACCGAGCAACAGCCTCAGCTTTTCGTCGTTCGGAAATTTGAAGATCTCGAAAAAGTGCTCGAGGAGCTCGCCGGAAGAATGGCCTTCCGACGCGGGAGCAATGAGTCACTCGAAAAAGCGTTGCGTGCTGAAACCGTAAACACCGTCGAACTCGATTCTGGAATTCAAATTTCAGGCACACTAAATTCGTATAAAGGTTCTTACCTTTCTTTCAGCGGCCCGGCCCAGCTAGCGTTGGCGAACCGCGAGCTGGAAGCTCAGGGCGTTGAACATCACCGTCATGGATTCGGAACTCCGATCGGCCGAGCAGTCCTCGAATCTTCTGGACGAAGATCATCGGCTTTGAGCCTCGCAGAAATGCCGCAAACTGAACTCGAGCGCGCCGGCCTCAAAAGTGGTGAATCTATCACACTGCATTTTGAAAGCGGCGTGGTTGTCACTGGTAAAGTCTCTCGTATGACCTTTGCGGCGAAGACAAAGCGA
>JAYSST010000651.1:0-2739 GCA_043720435.1 Bdellovibrionales bacterium | reverse complement strand
AAATTAGGCAGCGACTATCGCGGAGATCCTTCGGCGGCAATGCTTGAAGTCCTCGATCCAGAACAGAATCACGCATTCCGTGATCACTATCTGAACGTGGATTTCGATCTCTCGAACGCACTGTTCATTGCAACAGCCAACGTTCTTGAGAACATTCCACCGGCACTTCGCGATCGTATGGAGTTGATCCAAATCTCTGGTTACACAGAGAACGATAAACTGCTGATTACAAAAAAACATTTGATCGATCGTCAGGTTGAAGCGAATGGTATCACGAAAGAACAAATCGAATTCACAGACGACGGTATCCGATACCTCATCGCGGCTTACACTCGCGAAGCAGGTCTGCGTAACCTCGAGCGAGAAGTCGGTTCAGTTTGCCGAAAGGTGGCCAAAGGCGTTGTTCTCGGTGCCACGGAAAAAGTTGTATGTACTCCAGAAAAAATCGGCGAGCTGCTTGGTCCTGCACGATTCCTGCGTGAAGAGAAAGTCGACGAACCACAAATCGGTATCGTGACGGGTCTCGCATGGACTCAAGCTGGTGGCGAAGTTCTGACGATCGAATCATTGAAGATGAAGGGTAAAGGCGGACTTGTTCTGACGGGTCAAATGGGCGACGTCATGAAAGAGTCAGCGCAAGCAGCTATGAGCTACGCTCGCGCGCACGCTGACGAACTCGGCATCGATCCCGACTGGGTCGAGAACCATACGATTCACTTACACATCCCAGCGGGCGCAATCCCAAAGGATGGACCAAGCGCAGGTATCACGATGGCAACCGCACTGATCAGTCTGATGACTGGTTCACCGGTCCGAACGGATATCGCGATGACAGGAGAAGTCACTCTGTCGGGTCGTGTTCTTCCGGTCGGTGGCATTCGTGAAAAGGCACTTGCAGCACTTAACCACGGCGTGAAAACGGTTTTGATTCCTTACCAGAATCAGAAAGATGTTCAGGACATCCCAGAAGAGTTCCGCAAGCAGTTAAGTTTCATCTTTGTAGAACATCTTGATGAAGTTCTGCAGATGGCTCTCGACAACGCTCTTGGCGATAAAATTTCGAAGAACAAACGTCAGTCGACGAAGGGCGGAAAGAAGTCGAAAGAATCGGCCGCCGCTTCTTCTGCTGCGTAACTGAAATAATTCTAGCAGGTGGGTATCATGGAAAGATTCAAAATGACCGGGTTGATTTTCAAAACAATTCTGTTGGGTTTTTCCCTGCTGGGTACCGCTAGTATTAATTCCTCAGAAGCAGCAAGCGGCGATCCGGCAATGGCGCCAGCCGCACCTGCAAGTGCCGCTTCGGCCGTCATGGAAGCGGCTTCTCCGACAACTCCAGCCGCTTCAGCGCCAAAAGCGGCCGCATCAGCGCCGAAATCTGCGGCGTCAGCAGCCTCGGCGGCTGCATCTGCTCCTGCTGCAGCTGCGTCTGCTGCGACCGGTGAACAATCCGTAGCTGCGGCACCCGCGACCATCGAACCGGAAGCTCTTTCGGAAAATGAATTTTATGGTTTCGAATTCGCCATCCGCGATGCACGGGGCCTCATGTTCGATAGCGATATGAACGTCGTCGTCGACAAAAAAATATGGACGAGTCTCGTCGAAACTGAATTTCTGCAGTCTCGGAAATCTAAAGACGAAAATATGTTTTTTGATTTCGGCGGACGATCAGATGGCGGTTACGAAGTCATCACCACGAACAAAAACACAAAACGTTCGATTATGACCGTCTTTAAGAATAAGAAGCCGGAATCGCAAACGATTGTTGGCGAACATGGCTCCTACACAGCAACAGAATCATTTTGCCAGATACTTAAAGCACAGACGAAGTCGAAGAGCTTCGAGGATCTCAAATCGAAAGCCGCAATGTGCTCGGATTTTTATGCGCAAACAGATGAGTCAAAGGTCGGAATGTCTGAACACATTCAAACTCACCGGTCGAATCTTGAACGCATGTCGAAGTCTCCCGCGAAGGCGATGGTCGAAAAAGATCGCGCTGACGTTATTAGCGCGGCAAAAGGGAAATACACCGGCTGGAAAGCATTTCGGTGGCAAATCAGCCCGACCTATGGCGTTCCATCCGTAAAACCCCGAGCAATCCTCAGCAAAGCCACGTCTCCCGACGACATCAGAGATCGTCAGATTGTTGGTGATATCGCCGAGGCATGCGGCCAACTCTGGAGCGAGGCGAAACCCGCGGCAAAAACAGTAGCAAAGCCTGCTGTGGCACCGGCCAAGACCGTAAAAGTCAGTAAGTAATTAAAATTTCTTAAGTGTGCTTAACGTTTCTCGCTAGTACCACTAATTTGTGTTACACGATTTCGATATGCCGCACATCTCGTTGCCGACAGAGCTTCCTGGAATATTAGGTCCACTTTCGATTTCGAAAGACACGGCAAAGCCAATTCTCGCTCTAGCTCATCAGTTGTTACACGCAGAGATGAATGGGCTCAGTCGTGCAGAACGTGAATTGATCGCGTCGTACGTATCTTATTTGAATGGGTGCATCTACTGCTCTGAATTGCACGGTGCAGTTGCGGACGTACACAGCAGTACTCCTGGGTGGGCGCGCACTATATGGAACGACGCTAGTTTCAGAACCGTCAGCCGAAAAATGCGCGCATTGCTGATCATCTCGGGCAAAGTGCAAGGCGCGCCTCGCGAGGTTGGCAACGCAGACATCGCGTTAGCGCGTGAGGCAGGCGCTACGGACATCGACATTCACAACACGGTATTAAT
>JAYSST010000650.1:0-1108 GCA_043720435.1 Bdellovibrionales bacterium | reverse complement strand
CGCAGAGCCCGCTATGACCATAAGGACGAGCGATTTGAGGATCGTTGGAAAAACCATACCTCTCAAGAGGTACCGTTTTACGGCACGAAAATGAACCGATTTCGGCTCACCAAGACGTCAAAACCCTGCGAAAACACTCTAGAATAGCGCGAAGACCGCGACCAGGTCTGACGAAGACCGCTGAGGAATAGCACGAACATTGCTCTTGAAGACGCAGATGACGCTGATGATGCCGATGAAAAAACACATTTACTCGACTCTGTTGGTGGCCCTCGCATTTTCCAGCACAGCTTGTGAACCGAAAAACGATTCCGTCGATGAACGGCAGCGCCAAATTACGACTGCAAACTCGAGTCTTGCGCGTATGGACGCGATCAACAATGAACTCACAGTCGTGGGAGTTTCAGTCGACAAGGCTTCTGGCGTAAGCAAACCCGTGTGGTCACAGCCCGAGAACGAGCTGATCGTCGTAAAACAAAAACTCGAGGAATTTATTTCTCACGGAAATATTGTCATTGGAATTTCGAACCGTTCCGACGTGATGTGGGCAGGTGTTCCAAATTTAGAGAAGCGCCTGCTATCCGCACGAACGTTGTTAACTGAAATCAACAATCAGCTAAAAAATGTCTCGGGTGAATTGGGTTCGAATCAAAGCGAAAAACCGAGATTTAGAAACTCTCGTTCAAAAACTTGAAGCCGCGAACGAGAAACAAAATTAAGGCGTAACTTTAGGTTTCGCCTTTTCGGTGGCAATCCAATCGCTGATTCGCGCTTCTAAAACTCGCATCGGGAGTGCGCCGGCGTCGAGGCAACGGTCATGAAATGAACGTAGTGAGAAGTTCTCGCCGAGTACTTTCTTCGCCCGCTCACGCAATTCCGTAAACTTTAATTGTCCGACTTTGTAGGCGAGCGCCTGACCTGGCCAGACAATATAGCGATCGATTTCGACGATGATATCGCGCTCATCTTTAGCGACATAGGATTTCATGTAGTCGATCGCCTTTTGTCGGCTCCAACCTTTTGCGTGCATACCTGTATCGACGACAAGTCTCACAGCACGCCAAATTTCATTCGTGATCTGACCGAACTTCATCGCCGGATCTTTATA
>JAYSST010000649.1:0-1109 GCA_043720435.1 Bdellovibrionales bacterium | reverse complement strand
ACTTGAAGGCTGCAGATTCACATACTCGCATCGAGCTCGCTTTGAATATGAAGCCGGGAGCTCGTGGCGTGGAAGGAACTTTCGACCTCAAAGGCAACTTGGTACAGCGCGGACGAGCGGCAACACATGCCGAGTGGGCGTTCCTTTATGTTCCGAACGAGCAGTTTCAGTTCGAAACAGCTAGGTGGCTTTCGCGCAACGAAAAGCTCGAGAGCTACGATATTCAATTGCCAAAAGAATCGAGTCGAGTTGTTCGCGATTTGTCGTTTCCAACGAAATTCACTGTTGCAGATCTCGGATTAAGAACGACGGCGGGGATTGGATTTCCGTTGCTTCGAAACGACACGATCGATTTTTTGCTCTATGACACGCGCGATCGGTTTAGCGATCTATGGCTTGGACCACCGGGCATTTTCGAAGAGGAATATACTTTGCCGAAGGCGAGCATCGTCGGAAACGTTAAGATCGGCTGCGATCTGAAGAACGATTGGATGGCTTTGTCACGGTCGGTAAAAACCGGCCCGCGTGGCATTGAAATTAAAAATCGGTATGAAACTTTGAGGTCTGTGATTCCAAATTCATTCTTAAAGACGACGGACTACCTAGCTTTTCAAAATCAGGTCCGGCGGTGTTTCAACCGCTCGGCCGTTATTCTTTCATTGAAGGCGACACAGCCGGCTTCAAAAGACCCTTCTCAAGTGTCGCGATAGAATTAATGCAACCGCTGCGGGCGAGGCTCTTTTTGTCGCGAAACACTTCGCGACAAAGTCGGTCGGCGGTGGTGGCATTCGCATACGTTAAAAAACTTCCCGCAGCCAAACAGCCGAGTACATCTCGATCTTCATAGCGGACTTGGTTGACTCCGCAGCCTTCGAAGCGACTAAGCGGAGTGCCTTTGCGTTGCGTTTCAAGCAAAACGGCACCGATGACACAAGCGCCTCGCTCGTGATCGTTGCCGTTGTCGGAAACGATCGTGTCGCATCGGCTGCGAATCTCGTCGAGCGTCAGTGGTTTTGTTTCGCTGGCAAGGCTAACGGCCCGCGCGTTCAAGCAATTGCGATATCCCATATGAAAACGAAGATGGTCGAAGTACTTTTCGCAAAGAACTC
>JAYSST010000648.1:0-2752 GCA_043720435.1 Bdellovibrionales bacterium | reverse complement strand
CGAAGACGAAAATCATCAAGCGCTATCAGAACCGCAAACTCTATGACACGCAGCAAAGTTGCTACGTCACTCTCGACGACATCGCGAAGATGATTCGTACAAACGAAGAAGTGATGGTCATCGACAACAAAACTAAAAATGACATCACTGCTGCGACTTTGACGCAGATCATTTTCGAAGCAGAAAAGAAAGCGTCGGCTTACGCACCGCTGTTCACTCTTCGTGAAATTATCCAGAACGCCAACGGTTCGATCTCGAGCTACCTCGCGAAACTCGGAGCAATTCCACAAGACTTCGCCCGCACTGAAGCTGTAGTTGCAGCTCCCGAGCGCACTTCGAACGATGATCTGAAACAATCTTTGGAAAACCGCGTTGCAAAAGCAGCGGCCGCAGATTCAACAGACTTCGCAAACAAGTTCGCTAGCGAGGAAACTCCAAGCCTGCCGAACTCAAACAAGTCTCTAGATAACTAGATTATCGGATCGACTCGCATGCGGGTCGTTAGCCAAAACGAAAAGACGAACCGCCGGGTTCGTTTTTTTTTGCCCGGTGAAACTCATTCTAGCGCTAGTCACCTGCCTGTTCTCATCGATGGCGGTTGCGGCACCCGTCGCCCACGATTGCTATTGCAGAGGGTAACACCGGTGTCGCATCGCGCGTGACCCCGCACTAACGCAGAACGCGCCAAACGACGAAAGCTTTGCGACCCGGCTTCACGTCGACTTCTTCGGTTTTGACCGCGCCAGAACCGATGGCGCGAAGAGCAACGTTATACTTGCCGGCCTTCACGGATGCGCGCGCAATTTGAAATGAATGTGGAAGTGTTCCCCACTGTCGAAGGTCCGCGCGGTCGCTGAGATTCATTGCGAGCCACGCCACCGAACCCAACAACTGATCCTTTTGACGAATCTGATCGGCGATGACGGCCTTCGCGACGACGCCCGCGACGCGCGATGCGACCAAGCGCGAGTAATCAGCCTCGAGTGCTTTGATAGCGATATCTGAGATTACGTAGATCGGAGCCGTTTGAACGGGCGGCAGACTGGACGGCACTTCCCCGCCGGTTTTTGGAGCAAGTGGGAAAATCGTCATCACGGCCGACGTCACCGGATTTACGACCGGTAGAAGTTGCGGGAAGCGCGGTGCTTCGGGACGCGGCCATTTACGGGGACCCCAACCATTCTGAAAAACAAAAACGATTTCGCCGCGGTTTCGATCTCTCCATTCGGGTTTGATCTCAACTTCTGGAAACGCCTTCTGCCACTTTTCGAGTTCTTCGGGTCGCTGTGCCTGAATCGCCGATCGAATCAGGTCTTCACGAAGCGGCTTATACGATGGAGCAACCGTATAGGTGTCGGCATACGAAATGTAAGCGTCGTCATATTTTCGATCGGCCTCCCAGAGGATAGCGCCGAGATAAAAAGCAAACGGGCTTTGATTGAATTCTTTTTTTCCGTCTAACTTAAGTTTGCTCAGCTTTTCGTTCACTCGACGCACTTCAACCAGCGCGCCATCGAGTTCGCCGAGGCTTAAAAAATTCATCGCGTTCATTCCGTTGATGAGGACTTTTTCGAAGTCGTCACCCTTGTACTGAACCATTTCCTCGCTAAGAACGAGCGACGACGCGACCTTTGAAATCGAATGATAATCTTTCAAATCGGCAACACGTTCAGCCGCAGTAAATGCTTTCGCACTCTCGGCGTTGCGATCAGCCATTTGCAGCGCTGTCGCGTAGTCGAGCATGTACATCAGCTGGTCTTTGCCCTCTTTTTTTGCGAGCGGCTCGAGCTTGATGACCGCTTGCTCGGGATCTGACGCTAGGAGGTTTCGGGTCTCATCGACATGTCCCGAATAAGAAGCGCAGCCTCCCAGCACTGAAGCCGAGAGGACAACCAAAGAGAGAATCGCACCGAAACGTGTTGCGGCCATCAAGGCGTCCTAACTTAGAGGCCTACTGATTGTTTGCGATATTTTTTGCGAAGCTGTTTGTAGTCAGACCATACGACGATGTTTGTCTTCAGGTTCGTGAGGTTCAAAGTCACTTTGTAGTAGATCGACTTATCTTTGCCAGCTTGCTGGACGATTGAGTCGAGGCGACCGTTAATGATGTAGTCGGCTCCGGTTTGTCCGCCCTTACCTTTTTTTGTCTCTTCCGACATGTTGCCGGCGCCCTGATACTCGTACTCGGCCGCGACGTCTTCGCGCGCTTCTTTGTCTACGAACGAAACTCGGCCACCGCGACCAAGTTCGACGCGGACCATGTCCATAACCGACTGCGTGTCGATATGTTCGCTCGTTTTGTTCTGAAGTTTTGTGACCATGACGATCGGCGGACGTTTCGCGTTTGAAATTTCGTGGTGGCCGATCATAGAGCCAACCAAGTCTGCGACCACTTTCTGCATGTCTGTTTCTGACCATGTGTCGTTGAGGTTGTTTTCTTTTTCGGTGTCGTCATAGGTACCTCGGACAAATTCTTTTTGTGCGCAACCAGTGAGAACACTAAGTGAGATTGCCGTGAAACTTACGAGTGAAACCGAGAGCAAACGACGCAATAACGAGGAATTCATGCTGCCTCCAAAAAAAACCATCAAATACAAACCTTCCAAGTATTCTAATGGAGACGTACGACGGCTCGCAACAAGCTCGGTAAAACCCGACGCAGTACGGCCCTTGATGTGTTCCAAAACTGTTCCGGATTTTGGTCGCGGTTTAAAGACAGGGCCGGAAGCGGACCGGAAAATCAGTCAACTGA
>JAYSST010000647.1:0-6958 GCA_043720435.1 Bdellovibrionales bacterium | reverse complement strand
CATTCCCGACATCAAACCATATTCAACTCGAGGTTGCCAAGTTACTGTTGGCCCGCAAGATTATAGGCTTACGACCTAGGGAGATTACGATGGCTACGACCGAAACGCATAACTCAAGCGCACACTCACCACTTCTGCACGGAGAAGACCTCTACAAAGGTGAGATGTACGACAACACCATCAAGCTCCTCGACACGGCGGCAAAAGCAGTGAATTGCGATCCGAACGTTTTGTCGCGAATTAAGCGACCTAAAAAAGGGATCGTCGTTTCTGTACCAGTTCGAATGGACGACTACCGCGTGAAAGTGTTCACAGGTTTTCGAGTTCAGCACTCGTCGACGCTCGGACCCTACAAAGGCGGTATCCGCTATCATCAAGACGTGTCTCTTTCTGAAGTTGCAGCGCTCGCGACGTTGATGACTTTTAAATGTTCACTTTTGAATCTTCCACTGGGCGGAGGCAAAGGCGGCATCGCCGTTGATCCGACGAAACTCTCGCGAACTGAAAAACAAAATCTCACTCGTCGTTACACGTCTGAACTTGGAACTTTGATTGGACCGCAAGTCGACATCCCGGCTCCGGACATGGGAACCGACGCCCAGACCATGGCGTGGATGATGGACACCTATTCGCAAGAAGTCGGTCAGGCTACGCCAGGAGTCGTTACCGGAAAACCGATCGAAATCGGCGGTTCGTTAGGTCGAAACGGCGCAACTGGATTAGGCGTCGTATTCATTTCAGAGAAAGCTTTAGAAAAACTCGGAATGAAAATGTCGGGTTCGACGATGGTCATTCAAGGTTTCGGAAACGTCGGAAGCCACGCCGCACTCTATGCGCATCAGCGAGGCGCGAAAATTCTTGCGGTCAGCGACGTTTCGGGCGGCATCTATAATCCCGCGGGTCTCGACGTTCCCGAGCTTTTAAAATGGGTCACTGAAAATAAAATTATCAAAGGCTTTCCAAAAGCCGAATCGATCTCGAACGAAGCGCTGCTTGAACTCAAGTGTGATATTCTTGCTCCTTGCGCAATGGAAAACCAAATCAACGAAGAAAATGCTCCGCGAATCAAAGCGAAGATTATCGTTGAAGGTGCGAACGGTCCAATGAACAACGGTGCTACCAAAATTCTGCACGAGCGCGACGTTTTAATTTGCCCCGACATTTTGGCAAACGGCGGCGGCGTTATCGTTTCTTACTTCGAGTGGGTTCAAGGTATGGCCTCATTCTTCTGGACAGAAGAAGACGTCAACGATCGGCTGAAGCGCATTATCAACGGCGCGTTCGATAAAGTTTGGGAAATCAAAACCGAAACAAAACTCGACATGCGAACTGCAGCGATGGGTTCGGCGATCCGCCGCCTCGAGCGCGCGATGCTACTCCGCGGACTCTACCCAAGATGATTCGCGCCACGGGCGCGGGGCCGCGTTGATCGACATCATGGCCAAGATGATTCGCGCCTTCAGCGCGGGGCCTCGCTGATGTTTCGTCCGTGGCTTTTGTTGCCGGCGAAACTTGCGCACGACGTTGCACCGTTCGGACTCGACGTCTTGATGACGCTCACAAGGGAAGTTCGCGCCGAATGTGGGTTTTTCGATTGGAAGCGAAGATCGCGAACGATCCACTTCAGAAATCCACTCGGTGTCGCCGGTGGCGTCGATAAAGATGGAACACAAATCTGGGGCTGGCGACATTTCGGTGCGGGCTTTGTCGAGATCGGCACGGTTACTCCGAAACCTCAGTCGCCAAATCCCGGTAAAATCATTGGACGCGATAACGAACTCGAAGCGCTTTGGAATCGAATGGGATTTCCGGGTCGAGGCGCCGCATATGCTCGTGCATCGCTTAAAGATTTTCGGCAAGACGAATTTACGCAAGAGACGGCCTCAGCCCTCGGTCGGTTTCCAGTCTTCGTCAACATTGGAAAGCAACGAGAAACAGCTCTCGAGAATGCGAGCGCTGACTATGCGTCCCTCATTGACTTTTTCAGCGATCCGACAGCGTCCGAACAACCGGCTCCGCTCGTCGATGCGTTCGTCATTAACATCTCGAGTCCCAACACGGCAGGCTTACGCGAACTCTTCTCGCGAGAACGACTTTACGAATTTCTTGCGCCGATTGCTGAAAGACTTAATGTGCACTCAGCACCGGGACTTTTGAAATTGAGCCCCGACATGGACCGAGAGACGCTCGAATCTGCGGTCGACGTTTCGGTGCGTCTTGGACTTGACGGCTTCATTGCGACAAACACGACGGCCTTCCGCCGCGAAGGATGGCCGTTTCCTGTAGAAGGCGGCGTATCAGGAGCACCGCTCACTCTAAAATCGCGAGAAGTGTTAAAAGATCTTATTCAGATTCTTGGTTCAGAACGAGAAGGTCGCCTGATCGTATCTGTCGGCGGAGTTTTGAGCGGCGAAGAGGCCGCCATACGAATTGCAATGGGTGCGAATCTCGTTCAGACCTACAGCGGCCTGGTTTTCAAGGGCCCACGTTTCTTTGATCATGCGCTTCGTGTCCTTGAATCGCTCCCGCACGTCCGATAGTCTGATCGTCTGATGGACCAAACGATTAAAACTCCGGCGAAACCCAATACTGGCCAGGCGAACGGTGGACCGCGCGTGCAACGCCCGGTTTGGATTCCCGTTGTGACTGGACTCATTCGCAAGGGCGACAAAGTTTTGGTTGGCCAGCGCCCGCCCGGTCACACACTCGCAGGTCAGTGGGAGTTTCCAGGCGGTAAAATTGAAAAAGGTGAGTCGCCCGAGATCGCACTCAAACGCGAGCTTTTTGAAGAACTCGGGATTGAAGCTGAAATCGGACCGTTGCGACTCGCCGCAAGTCACAACTACGGCGACATTTCGATTTTGATAATGTTTTACGATGTCCTTTTTTGGAAAGGTGAACCGAAGTTGCAGCAACACACTGAACTTCGATGGATTTCTCCATCCGACTTTAAAGACTTGCCGATTCCGGATGCGAACAGAAAAATTATCGATCGTCTTATCGACGTTTTGACGAAGCCTTAGGCTCGCCTATGCGAATCTTGTTTCTCACCCGCCTTCATCCTCTAAAAAAACTTGGTCCTCTCGAGTCGAGACTGCACGATCGCCTCGCCGAACTTAGCGAGCTCGGTCACGAGGTACTGGTTTTAACTAAATGGACCGGAGACCCCGTCGACTTTGAACTCCCCGACCGAATCGAAATCAGATCGCCGTTCAAATCTTTTCGTCCGTGGGAGTGGCCGCGAGCACTGCCGATGGTTTTCGCATGGCGGCCTGACCTTCTGCACGTCTTCGATCCAGGCCTTTCGAAACTCGAACGGTCGCTCTCGGTCGAAATGATTGCAATGACGATGCTGGAAACAATGAGTCGAGCTTCGCGCGGGCGTTCTTCATTTCGCGGAAGCCTTGTGTCGATGGTTGCCGGCGCTTCGCTGGAGGCTCAATCCGGCTGGAAGCGCGCCGGTGCGAAAATCACCGAAAGCGGATGGCTGCAAGCGATCGGCGCGGAAAAGGGTATGAAACCCTGGGATCTCGCGAGCGGGCGGAGACTTCGAATCGTTATAGCAGGTCAGATTGGTGCGGATCATCCGCTCGAAGTCGTGCTCGATGCTCTGCAAGTCATGCGGACAAATGCGGATTTTGAACTCACCGTTTTTCTTGATCGAACGGTGTTGTCTCACCGCGACCGACGGCGCTTGGCCAAGGCTGAGCGCATGGAGGCGACTTCGACCGGGTCTTCCCGAGGCCAAGCTGTGGGCAGCAGATTACACGTTTCCGCAGCCGAGTTAACCGGCGATGCCGCAGTTAAGACGGCCGAAGATTTCGACCTTGCGATTGTCGCGGGTCTCGAAGTTAGTCGAGCCAGGTCATGGATTGAGCGGCTCGTAATGCCGGTCGTTCTCAGCGAGACTCATCGTGAAATCGTTGTCGAACTCGAGCGCAGCGGGATGAGGTCTCAAATTCTCGGACCACTCGTCACTGAAATCGCACCTATCGAGCAGGCGCTGAATCAGGCGCTGAATCGAACAAAACTCGCCGAAGCATGGCTGAAAATTGAGCGTGGCGAACTAGCCGGCGGACGCGATGTTGCCGCAAATCACCTGTCGAGGATGTATTCACAGATAGTGAGCAGGAGCATTCTCTAGTAAGTGAGCAAGCCTGCGAACGACGCGTAGGCGGAGCCGGAGCATTCTAATAGACGGAACGGATTCTAGTTCGTAGTCTTGAGGCAAGATGGCCTTTTCATTTTTCGCCAAGCGCAAGCCAATTCCGGATCAACTCAACATCGCGCTGATTTCTCAGTACGCGCCGCTGAGTCAAACGCGCACGATGGGCGGCGGCCCCAGCGGCCGTTCAAGTGGTCCAAGCTTTTTGCGACTCATCGCTCGCGGTCTCGCTTTTCGCGGCCACAGTGTCACAATCATCACCGGTGAAAATCTTGGCGGCGCAACAAATGTTCGCGAAGCTGACGGCGTTAGAATCGTAAGTATCGCACCGAGCCGGACGTCGCGCCTGCGGTCGCAGGCACATCAGCCGCGCTTTCAAGATCTCGTTCGCACAAAGTTTCTCGAACTCCATCGCGAAAATCCGTTTCATCTTGTGCATGCCCTCGACGGTTCTGCCGTTCGTGTCGGAACGATGAAACGCGAATATGGTTTCGCTATGGCCTACGACGTTCAAGCCACCCACCTCTCAGATCTCTTCGCCATCATGGGGATGGGTCAAGAAACGCTGGGTAGCATTTTGGGCACGGGCTTAAGTGTTGGACTAAAATTTCTTTCGACATATTTTGGACGAGATCGAAAACTTCTCTCGACGGCTGACGGAGTTTTCGCTGCAAGTCCACGCGAAAGAATTTCGCTCGAGCGCTATTATCTTTACCCAGATTCTAAAATTCATAACGTCCCGTATGGCATCGAGATCGGCGCACTGAAGGCGGGGGACGAACCTTCGGACCAAGATACTCCGGCGTGGCTCAAGATTCCAAGTTCGACTCACGTTGCCGTCACCGTCAGTGATATGAACGAAATCGGTGAGATGCAGAACCTGTTGCTAGCTTTCGAGCGTGTCGCAATTTTAAAGCCTAATTCTCGACTGATCGTCATCGGCGACGGACCACGGTTCAAAGAAATCGAATTCGAGGCTTTGATGCTGGCGTTGGGTAGCAAAGTGATTTTTACCGGTTCGCTCAGCCATGAGGACGAAGCACGGGCGATTTCTCGCGCCGACGTTTTCGTCAACCTTTCGGCCCGCACTTCGGGATTTGAACCATCGTTACTCGAAGCCATGGCGCAGAAAAAAGTCGTGATCGGTTCTGAAATGAGCCCAATGGCCGCGATGCTCGAGCATGGACTCGAAGGCTTTCTTGTTCGCCCTGCCGACGTCAGTGAAATTACCGACCTCTTGCTCGCGGTTTTTGAAGAGCGCTTGCCCACGCAGCAGATCGGCGAAGCCGCGCGTGCCAAAATCACAGCATTATTTGATCCAGAAAAAATGGTGGTCGAAACGCTGAAAGCCTATCGGGCTATCTTAGAAGCGACCGGCCGATATCGGCGGCTTGCGTGAGCGGGAAAAACAAAATCGGCTCGCCAAGCGCGAGGCGACGTGAACACATTCGAGGACGATGGCTGTACCGGGTTAATCTCGACCTCGGAAACGAACGAACTGTTCACGCCGCAAAACAAGTCATCGGTTTTCTAATCCCGTGGCTCATGGTTTCGCTGCCGATCTTTCTTGCGACTTCGCGTGCAGCCACCGAAATCGCGTCGTGGGGTCTTGCCGTCCTGACCCTGCTCTACATCGGTGTCGATGCTTTTGCTCACCACCGTGAATTCCAGTTTTTTCGCCTTGGTCCAGATGTCAGTCTCGCGGCGTGCCTCGCGTTTGGATTACTCAGCGTTCTCGTTTCGCTCTTCAACGTCACCACGACGAATGACCTTGCGAACATATTCCTCGAAGGCCTCGGTCACTTGCGCTGGATTCCACTTCTTTATCTGTTTGTGTATGCGTGGGAACTCTTCCCGGGATTAAACCGAGTGGTAATGGCGCTTGTGGGAACCGTTGCTGCGACGGCGGTCATCGCGTGGATTCAACATTTTCAAGGGGTCGACTGGCTGACCGGGGAAACGTTAACTGCGGCTCCCACCGGACTTGTCCGCTACTTTATCCCCCGCGGATTTTTTGGTTCCACCGAAGCGCTCGCCACTCTCTTCGCTTGCGTGCTGCCGTTTCCAGTGGCCGCCGCTTGCTTGCGTCGCGACCGAGAAGAAACAGATATGTTCACTTGGATCGGTTTCGGCCTTTCACTCCTGATCGCCCTCGCGCTGGTATTTACGTACCGCCCCGGTCTTTGGTGGGCCGGCGGTGCCGGCGCGCTAGCGCTGCTTCTATTTCCGGGGGATCGTCGATTCAAACTTTTGATCTCAATGGCGGCGGCTATCGCAGCTGTTTGGTTTTTATTATTCATGGTTTTCGATACGACATCTCAAGATCGCGACGGTGGGAAATTGTTCGAGCGAATTGCCGCCGAAGAAGAGGCTCGCGGGGACCAACATCGCCTACAGATGAATGGACTCGTTCGGGTCTGGGAAGATTCACCGATATTTGGAATCGCGGGAGCCACACCCAATCTAAAAGCCGAGACATCAGAACAAGGCGTCCGGTATGAATCTGTGAACGTTTATTTTTTGATCCTTGCACGCGGCGGTCTCGTAGGGCTTGTGCTCTATCTCGCGTTTATTCTTCATCATCTTTTGAATACTTTAAGACTCTTCCACGAGATTCCGGCTTCGCATCATCGCCATCGGGTGCTCGCGGCCGGCTGTTTTGCCAGTCAATGCGCCTTTCATGTTGCAGGACTCTATTGGGGAACCATGACCGAGGCGTTTTCCATGAACCTATTCATTCTGGTCAGCTCAATGACGCTGTATATGACCGAGCATTACGCCCATGGTCTGGTT
>JAYSST010000646.1:0-6961 GCA_043720435.1 Bdellovibrionales bacterium | reverse complement strand
GGAATGTCGTTGAAGCCTTTGCCGGCGAAGGTCCGGTGTTTGATCAATACAATCCGGAAGTGTTTGCTGAAGCGGTCACCGGAGTTATCAAAGATTCTGGTGCTGACACGGTCCTCGCATCTTCTTCACTTTTGGCCCGCGATCTTTTCCCGCGAGTTGCGGCTCGACTTGGCACGGCTGCGGTCAGCGATTGCACCGAATTAAATCTAGGTGGTGGAGTGAAAGTTCGACGCCCGATGTACTCTGGAAAATGTTCGGCGGAAGTTTCGTTCCTCGGTAACGGACCGAAAATCGTGTTGATGCGGGCCAACCAGATGCCCGTGGGCGAACCTTCGGGCGCTGGCAGCTGCGCGGTAAAGGAAGTTCCGACTCCTTCGACATCAAATCTTAAAACTTTGATCAAAGAAGTTTTGAAGGGCGCGAGCGGAAAGCTCGATCTCACCGAAGCCAACATTATCGTTTCCGGCGGACGAGGCCTTAAAGAAGCAGCGAACTTTAAACTGATCGAAGATCTCGCCGAGTCTTGTGGCGCCACCGTCGGTGCCTCGCGTGCAATCGTTGACGCTGGTTGGGTTTCACACTCGATGCAGGTTGGACAAACCGGTAAAACCGTTGCGCCGACATTGTACATCGCGGTCGGAATTTCAGGCGCTATTCAACATTTAGCCGGCATGAGCGGCGCGCGCGTCATCGTTGCCATCAACAAGGATGCGAACGCTCCAATATTCCAGAAAGCAACTTACGGTCTCGTTGGCGATCTCTTCGAAATCGTTCCGGCTCTGACGGCGGAATTCAAAGCGCTTCATCACTAGCAGCTCTCGTCGGGCTGCGACCCCATCACTTCTTTTCACCCGCGGCGCCGCGGGTGAACTTCTTCATTTCAGCCAAGAAACGCCCGTCAAGTGATCTGCCAATTCATCTTCAGTTAGATAGAAATGTCCGCTGCGACATCGAGCTTTGATTTCGGGAACATAGCCGCGGCAGCTTGTCCCCCAGCTGTTTCGTACCTTGTATTCGCACGAATTGGTTTTCAGATTCCATTGTCTTCCAACAATCACGCTTGCGTGCCGACCGCATCCCTTTGCCACCTCTTCATTGTAGTCTGCGTCAGTTTGGCGTTTGGTTAAAAAACACGCGTCGTATGAAATTCCGGCGACCCGATGGTCATCAAGTAGTTCATCGATGACGGTCCGAATCTCGCGAAAATCGGTGAAGTGAGGTTGTTTTTTTATCTGACTTATCGCAAGTTCAGGTAGTTTGAGACGTTTGCCACAGCGTCGATCATTGTCTTCTGCGATTTTTTTGTGCGCAAAACTGTTGAGTGCGGATGAGATCTTACCAACCTCCTGCTGCGAAGACGGGCTTCCGTCGCAGGGATTCGCTGTCGGCGTTTCCGAGAAGGCCGTGTAACCACCATTGAGATTAAAATTCAGGGCCCAACTTAAAAGTTGGTTGTCCAATTTTTTGGAATCGCCTCGATTTGATGATGGGACATTCTCCTCAAGACAAACGCCGCCAGATTTATTGTACGCGCTGACCGCCTCGTTAAAGGTGCCACCCACACGAAGTTCGATTGGGGCGTTTAGGTCTTTTTCCTGATTGGGACCTCGAGGATATTCAACGTAAGTGCGTACGAGTACGTCGAGCGCCGAAACTTGTTGGCCACTTTTCAATCCCGCTTTGTGGCCGATAACATCGGCCGTGGCATAGGCGAAGCAGTAAGGGTATTTGCCCTGGTTACGGACTGGGCCCAGCTCTGAGGAGTAATCAAGTGTCGAGCATCTCGCTTGATCGCGTGAATAGTCGGCTGCCTCAGACTTTAACCCCGTTAACACGAGAAAAAGCGTGAAACCGAGCCTTGCAAAGCCATCAATCATTCATTCAGTTTAGTTGGTAGCTACCGTTGTTAATACGGGATCTTCGTCCGTATTCGCTGCGTCGGCAGGAAACCGCGGCGCCGCGGAAACCGGGCCGCTGGTGAGTTATAGGAGCAACACCATCTGCGCTTGATCGTAAAACACACCTTCGCGAAGCATGGCTTTCGGTTCTATTCCCCAAATGGCGAAGCCTCGGGATTCGTAGAGTGAAATCGCGGAAGTGTTCTTAGATTCGACCGAGAGATAAATCGCAGACACTTTCATTTCTTTACGTGCGAATTGAATCGCACGGTCGAGTAACTGTGCTGCAAGCCCTTGACGGCGATACTCGCCGTCCACATAGACACTTGAGATCGCGGCTTTGTGCCTCGTTTGCAAACGCTCTTCCTGAAAAATGGCGAGTATCGCGGTGATTTTATCGTCCACCACTGCGCCGAAAATCGCTTTCGTGTTCGACTCGTCCCGAAGCGTTGTCAGGAAACGATCGGGGCCACTTTTCTGGTCTTCTTCTAGCGTGGTGTTAAAGGCACTCGGTGCGCTTGCAAGAGCACGCAGTCGAATCGCGAAGAACGCGTTTATGTCGGCTGGGGCGAGTCGGCGCACTTCCATAGATTACCTCGTCCGCTTGCTCGTCATAGTATCAGCGTCATCTGGTCTTCTTCATAGAATTGGCCTTCGTGGGACATCGCCATCGGCTCGGTTCCCCACTTTACAAACCCTCGCGAAAGATAAACTTTTTCGGCCGGTTTATTTCCGGACTCCAAAGAAAGTTCGATCGCACGAACGCCGGGCATTTCTTCGCGCGCAAAGCCAATCGCGAGATCGAGTAGTTTTCCGGATAAACCTTGTCCGCGAAATTCTGAGTCAACGAACACGCCCCAGACCGTAGCTTTGTGATTGATGCGCCGAGAAGTTTCGCGACCGATCGCCACCGTCGCGACAACTTTGCCCTCAACGACCGCGCCGAAGATCGCACGTTCTTTCGACGCTGGGTCGAGCGACTTTGCAAACCTTCCGGGACCATCCGACTTCTCGTCGGCGTAAGTCGACAAAAATGCAGTCGGGGCAGTCGATAACGCTCGTAATCTGTTTTCAAAAAAGCTCGCCAAGTCGCCGGCGAGCAGCCGTCTGATTTCCATTCTAAATTTAATTGATCACTGTATAAACGACGCTCTCGGCACTGCCAACGTTCGCGCGATCCGAATAGCCATCGGTACCGTAGTCGCCCAGCGGAATTTGAATATCGAGTTCAAATTCGAGAACACTCTTCTTTGTTTTGAATGATGTTACGGCCTTCGCATTCATTAGTTTAAGCGGCGTTACAAGCTCGAGCTGGTACCCCTTCGCTGACGTTGGATTTCCAGAACCCTTGCTCACATAATCCACGTACGCGATTCCGAGCACCGCGGAAGGTTTTTTTGAAAAGGTATTCGGATAGAGGCTCAGCAGCGACTTCGAGCCGCGATAGCCGCAAGTATCGTAAGTCGAGAGTGCTTTTCTGTAAGTCAGCACGTCGTCGAAATCTGTTAGCTTGTTGGCTGATCGCAACGTCGCTTCAATAAATTCCAATTCGGTCTGTTGGTCGCCTGCCAAATAAATTTTTTCGACGCCGCTCGCGTCTGTCGCCAAGATTGACGTCAATTTTCGCACTTCAACTTTGACTGTTTTCGGACAATCCAGAGCCATAACTGGAACAGTGAAAATGGAAATCAACAGTGCCGCTATCGTTCTCATAAATCCTCCGATGTATGTTCAGAGGTTTTAGTGCAGTGGCGTGGAAAACCTGTATCGGTAGTTAGGGTTGCGAAACTTATTCAAAGGGCAACGACCGGCCTCGTGGCTTCCACAGGCGTTTTTACCGAGAATGCGAGGTAAAAGTAAACACACGAAAGTACCGCGACCGTTTGCCAAAGTCCTAAGACTGCGAACGAAAGATTAAACAGAAACACACCGAGAAGGCAGCCCAGTCCGTTTGTCCAAAGGACAAGGTTGATCGAAGATATCGAATACTTT
Organism: Bdellovibrionales bacterium; assembly: GCA_043720435.1. Lineage (GTDB taxonomy): Bacteria > Bdellovibrionota > Bdellovibrionia > Bdellovibrionales > JAMPXM01. The sequence continues at coordinate 3,071 of JAYSST010000646.1, read as the reverse complement.
AACATTCGCACAAAACCGATACTTTGTAGAATCACGAGAAGAGTAAGCGGGACAAGAATCGAGACGCCCGATAGGTAAAAAACCGGCGTGAGTACGATTGCGAGGAGCATCGACACGCGCGCCGAAACTTTCGGCGTCAGTCGCGCAAGAGCATCAGAATTTGCCAAGATAGCAGCAAGCCCCGTTACCAGTAAAACCGCGGCCACTCCAACACTAAGACCCAACGCCGGTAACCCTAGCTGCCTTTGAATTAGAAATACGTATAAGCTTTGCGCCATTGCATAGCTAACGCCCATCCAGAACGCTGGTTGAACGACGTCCCGCTGAACAGTCAGTCGCCGTAGGGTCCAGAGGAACAGAAGTACGAGCGCGGCCGCAGCGATCACCACATTTCCGACCCGTTCAAAAAACATTTCACTGCTTGAAACTTTAAAAAACGGCCAATTATCGGTGCTAGCTCGTTGAGTGAAATCGACCGCTCGCTCGGTCGATGCAACACTCGCGTAGTCCTTTATTTCCCATTCGTGCCTCGGATCTTTTTGAAGCCAACTCGAAATTTTTGATTTCTCAAAAACGGTCCATCCGTTTTTTTTGTAGGCTGCACTGACAAGTTTCTTGTCGCCTTTTCGATGGTAGAGAAATAGTCGATCGCTCAATGTATCCAGATTGTTGTTAAACGCCGCGCGGAACGTTTCAATCAGCTTTCCCAATGGGGCACTTGTGATTTGCAGAATTCCGTCCGACACCAAGTGCTGATCGTAGATTCGAATCGCTTCGGCGGTGATGAGGGAGCTTGGTCGGAGCAGAGATCCAAACGCCGACGAGAACGCCGCACTATCCGAGCTGTACATCTGAATGACGTCATAATTTTTTTCTGAACGCTCTATGAAACGTCGACCGTCATCATTGACAACGTTGACCCCGTCATAAATTCCGCCCGAAAAATCTTTTTGACCCGTGTTCATTATTTTCTGTGCCGATTTGTTGATATCAATGGCATCAATGCCGCCTGCACCGAACGCGCGTGCTGCGAGAATCTCTTGGCCGCCGACTGTGCTGATCAGAGCCACCTGCGGCGATTTTTTCCCGTGGATGAAATGGGGAAGTATAACATCAAGTCCCCACGTCCCTGTCGACACCGAATCGTTATAGCTAGCTCGTAGTTCGTCGAAGGATTCGATGCGGCGGTAAATGTGACTACGCAAATCTCCGCCATCAAATAGCAAAAGATTTAAGGTCGGATTGCCGGACACGAGTTCGACGACTCCGTTCGGTTCCCACCGCGTATCGAGAAGGGCTCCTTCCGATATTAATTTGGCTCTCTCGCGTTTGTCGAAAAGCGGTTGGGGCTCTCTCAAGAATGGCAAAAACACCACCGCCACAAGCAGCGTCGGCACTAAACGGCGAAAAGGTTTCTCGCGCAAGACTACAAACAAAGCAGTGACCGTCGCTAAAACAACAAATCCTAAGAAGCCGACCTTCGAAGAAAAAAGCGCCCACGCAAGGGACCCGCAAATGCCGCCGGCCAGCTCGGCCGCATAGAGATAGCCGATATTTTGCCGAGGTGATTTGAACAGCAGAATGATTTCGGATTGTACGAACGAAAATATGAAAAGTACCGCGACGCAAATTACACCAACGGGCATCGCGGCAGAGCTGAAGGAAAGTAAGAGGAGGCAAATCAAATACGCCGGATACAGTATGAAACGATGTCGCGAAAGAATCGGCTGCCAGAGCCCAGTCCATAAGCTTAACGCCTGTAATCCCGCGAGTATCAACAAGCCGTAAGAGGCGTAAAATGCAAAGTCGAAATATTTCGTGATGAAAAACGCTGTAAAGAACTGAAGATGCCCGAGCGCGAAGAGCCTGATTGCGACTCTTTGACGGATGTCCGCTGGAGTAGGTACCATGGCAAGATGCTAAAAGTAATTAAGCCGGTGCTCAATAGAATAGCGCCGTGGGCCGGTTTCCTCCTTTATAAAACTCTCTTCGCCACTTGGCGAATTACCATTGAAGAGTCCGCGGATCTGCAGCGAGCGCGAAAGCAAAACACTCCACGTGTGTATGCACACTGGCACGGCGATGAACTAGGAATTCTTTATTTGCTCAAGCCCTACAAAGCCTGCGCGATGATCTCGACAAGTTCTGACGGAGCGATCATGGATCGCCTCGTACGACTGCTCGGAGCCGAGACTTCTCGCGGTTCGAGCACTCGAGGTGGAATTTCCGCCTTGCGCGGAATTTTGCGTTTAGCGAACGACGGCTGGAGTCCCAGTGTCGCTGTCGATGGACCCAAAGGCCCGTACCACAAAGTAAAGCCGGGAGTTTTTGAGATCGCGAAACTGACGGAGGCCGAGATATTTCCGCTGACTGTCGCTTGCTCGAACGCTTGGGTTTTCGAAAAAGCGTGGAACAAGACATACTTGCCTCGACCATTCGCGCGCCTTTCCGTGGTCTTTGGTCCAGCACTTCCACCAATGTTGCGCGAGCACGACGCCCGCGATACCGGTTTAGGCTCGCGGCTCGAGATTGCTCTCTCCGATGCAGAGCGACACGCCCGCCACCTCCTTGCTGATTCCTAACCCCGCGGTTAGCCTTTTTATATCGAAGAAGATGACGGGCGGTTTGCTAAATGCGCCTGACTTTTTAAGGGGTTAAGGATGATTCGTCCCATCGCATCAAAAGTGTTTTCCGCAAGCCTTCTCGCGATCGTCGCGTTGTCGTTGTCGACATCGGCGTTTGCTGCAGACACCGACACCGTCGCGACTGTCGGAACAAAAAACATCTCGGTGAAGGAGTTGAGCGACAAGTACGACGAAGTCGTTCGTTCAACGATCAATCCGCCGGCGAAAGAAGTTTTCTTGGAAGACCTCGTTCGCTACGAAATGGGAGTTCAAGAAGCTTATAAGAAAAATCTTCCGGATGATCCAATCGTGAAAGAACGAATCCGTCAGGAGATTTACAAGGGTCTGATCGAACGCGAAATCGGCAAAAAGGTTTCTGAAATCAAAGTGACCGATGCTGAAATGCAGGCTTACTACAAAAAGAGTCCCGAGATTCGCACGAGCCAC
>JAYSST010000645.1:0-6972 GCA_043720435.1 Bdellovibrionales bacterium | reverse complement strand
GTGCTGCACGTCGAGCCGCGAGATCCGCCGGAACCTCGGAACCGAGCGTTGAACTCGTGATGTTACCAGAGAATGTCTGCGTTGCCGACACCGTTGTTGAAGTCGCTGCTGCTTCTCGCAGAAGTTTCTGTAATTCGGTGTATGGTTTTACAAATTCGTTATAGTCGCTACCCGAGATTAACTGACGGCTCTTGTAACCATTTAGCTGAAGCAGTTCGTCTTGCTCGAAGTCGCGACCGAGCTCGAACTTCAAGAGTTGCAGCTTGTAATCTGCAAGGCTGTGGTCGTTGTTTGCCTGCGGATTCAATGGATCACGCAATAGCTGCTGGTAGCTCTCGCGCTTATTTTTCTTCGCTTCTTCCGCACGCTCTTTGAAAGCCAATGCTTCTTTGCGTGTTTCTCCAGCTTTCTTTAATGCTTTCAGCTCGTCGACCATTTTCGTGATCGATTTGTCGAACCCTTTAACTTCGTCGTCATCACCATAATCCGCGCCCGCATTTTGAATGGCTTCGATCGCATCGTCGATTGCGCGTTCTGCGTCTTCCACATCCATATCTTTTTTCGAAAGCAGGCCTTTTCGAATCTCTGCCTTTAAAGTTCCACCGAGTTTTGTGATCTCGCTCAGCGCGTTTCGGGCGATCTGTCTTTCAGAAAGACGTTTGCCTTCTTCATCTTTTTTCTCGATGCGTTTGTCGATGCGGGCAAGTTCGCGAGTGAGGCACGCAACCATCTTGTCAGACTTCAGAGCCTTGCCCTTGATGTCGGCTTTGCAGTTCTTCAAGTCTTCTGCAATCTTCGCTTTTTCTTCATCCGTTTTTGCGTCGGCAACAGAAGTCGTAGCCGCGGTGGCCGGATCGCCCGCGCAGCTCTGTTTCTTTTCTGCACGCATCTCTTTGATCTCGCGACCAAGGCGGGCGTAAGTCAGTTCCTGATCTCCGATGATATCCATCAATTTTCTCGGAATGATGACTTCAAGTCCATCTTCGCGACTTGAAAGGCGCGTCGCCGCGACTCGAGTCTTTTTCACTCCATCACGATCTTCTTGCTGATAATGAACCTGATATTTTTCGCCGCAAACCAAAAGGTGTTTGTCTGAAGTGTGCGATGGTTCTTCAAGTTTCACCGCCGCCGCCGCCGCCGCAGGTTGCAATTTAACTGCTGGAGTTGCTGGAGCATTCACCTTTGCTGCACTGGCAGACAACGTTGTTGGTGCCGCCGCGGTCGCTGCAGAAGCTGCTGCTGCCGACGTCGCCACTGCTTCGCCCGATGCGAGTTCGGTCGATCCGAAGTCGATTTGTTCCCACGACATGTTCGCCGCTAACACTAAAAGAAGCGAAGCTTTGAGAGCCGTTGTTGCGCCGAGTTTCATAAAACCTCCGTCGGAACCATTAAAAATCCGCCCTTGGTCGACATTGACCTCGGGGCTACACCTCCTCAGTAGTCCAAGACTCGAGCCGGGAGTGCCACATCATGTGCTGGCGTTAGTTAAGCCGTTGAAAGTACGTCGCAATATCCTTTCGACCGAGCGATTTTGAAGTATCCCGTCGCGACTCACGATTGTGGAGCTTCCTAACAGGGGGTATCGGTCACCTGGTTTCGCTGCGGATTTCGCATACTTACACTGTCCATTTGGCTGACATCCCCAGTGCTCATTTGCGCGGCCCCTTATAACGGTGCTAATCCGTAGGTAACGATGCCTATTCGATTTGAGCCGGGACCACGGCCGACATCTATATATAGAGGTGAATCTCAGTGGAACGACTGGAGTTGGCAAATGCGCTCGTCACTGAAGAGCGAAGCGGATTTCCAGTCGGTCTTTGAGCTTAGTGCTGACGAGGTTGTCGGTTTCAACGGGGCGAAGCCAGTTGATGGAGTGATCGGCGGTGAAGCAGGTGACCTCAAGCTTTTTGAAGTTCGCACGACTCCGTATTATGCAGCGCTAGCTTCCGCGACCGACCCGGCCGACCCCATTCGTCGTATACTCATGCCTCGACGCCAAGAACTTCACCGCGGCGTTCAATCGATGCTCGATCCGCTTGGCGAAAAACAAAATAGCCGCACTTCACGAATTGTTCATCGTTACCCCGATCGCGCTTTATTTTTGGTAACGGACTTTTGCTCGGTCTATTGCCGATTCTGCACGCGAAAACACTTTACTGGCGGTGAAGCGAGTTTTCCTCGCAAAGACGAATATGCAGAAGCACTCGCGTACCTTCGCAGAGCCACGGGAATCCGGGAAGTTATTTTAAGCGGAGGTGATCCGCTGACTTTATCGGACGCGATGCTTGACCGCGTGCTGACTGACCTCCGTGCAATTGACCACATAGAAATCATTCGCATCGGCAGTCGCATGCCCGTGGTTTGTCCGATGCGGGTGACACCCGAACTCGTCGGCATTTTGAAAAAAGCAAAACCGGTTTTTATGATGACTCACTTTAACCATCCCCGCGAATTGACCAGCGAAGCGGCTGAAGCCATCGAACGATTCGTCGACAATGGCACTCCGGTTTTCAATCAGATGGTTCTGTTAAACGGCGTCAACAACTCGCCAGCAATTGTACAAGCGCTGTCGCGTCGGCTTTTGTTTCTGCGCGCGAAACCTTATTATATGTTTCAGTGCGATCCTTCGTTCGGCACCGATCACTTGCGAACAAGCATCGAAGAAAGTCTTGAGATTCAAAGAGAGCTTTGGGGAAATCTTTCAGGCCTCGCCATGCCGTCGCTTTCACTCGATATTCCGGATGGAGGAGGGAAGGCGGGGCTAACTCCAGACTTTGAACTTCGTCAGGAGCGAACCGGAACTCTTGAGACGGGTGTCACGCGTGTTTATGAAGGCTGGGACGGTGTCCGTTCTGAATACAAGAGCCCGCCGCTTTCAAGTCGCGAAATTCCCAGCGATTCAGATTTGTACGAGCAGGAATGGCGAGAAATTCTCAGCGCGAAAACCGGAGCCACAAATGACGTCACAATTGAAAAGGTCGCCATGCGAGCTGATGATTTGATGTCAGAAGTTCACGGCTAAATTCACGGCGAAAATCTTGGTCGTCGCCGGTTCCAATTTGAGTATATAACGCACGCAATGCAGAGCTTGAGTATTTCTCGCGCGGCCACCGCCGCCGCTATTTTCATTTGCCTTCATGCATGGTCGGCGATCAGCTCGGCGCGTAGTTGCTCGACGCTGTTCACCGATGTTGTTGCTCCGAGTGCTGTGCTCCGAGACGTGGCCTCATCCGAGTTTTCTGCTGTTCCTAACGACGCGGAGAACGGATTTGTAACGAACGCGACAGCGATCACGGCCGATTCGATTTCGCGAGCCTACAAGCACGGAGTATTTCCTTGGGCAATTTCAGGCCGAGGTAATGGCGTCTGGTTTAATCCTCCGAAACGCGGAGTTTTGAGTCTCGATCTCGGTATTAGCAAGTCGGATCGAAAAGATCTGCGGCGACTCGAAGCGGCCGTTGAAGCCGGCGAACTTCGCGTCAGCTTCGACGAAGCGTTCGAACGGGTCATTCGAGCCTGTGCGGCACAACCGCGTTTGAGTCGCAACCCAGTGACGCTCGAGCTCGATATGGCGGGCACGTGGATCACGGAAGAAGTGATTCAAGGATATTATGGGATGTTCAAAAACGGAAAAGCTCACAGCGTCGAAGTTTGGCGCGGGAACGAACTTGTTGGCGGCATGTACGGAGTGCTTGATCACGGTGTTTTCAGCGGCGAAAGCATGTTCCACACGATGCCTGACGTGGCAAAGCTCGCGCTGTCTCGAATTGCGCGACATTTAAAAGGCCGAGGCTTTGAATGGATGGACACGCAGGTTGCAATACCGACTTCGACAAGCCTCTCGGTCAAATGGGGCGCCGTCGAAATTTCGCGCGAAGAATTCCAAGCTCGCCTGCGTGAATCGCAAGCGCGTGGCCTTACCTGGTAGTGCCCTCAGTCGCATAGCAGTCCTTGGTCGAGGTATCTCGGCCCAATTGTCTTCGAGAAATTGGCGTCTTATAATTCATTGAGAAACGCATCTATTTCCGAAGGTGATTAACATGAATTGCCCCGTGTGTTCCAAATCGCTCGAAGCCCAAACAGTTGCTGACGTTACTTTAGACGTTTGCAGTCAGGGCTGCGGAGGCATCTGGTTCGATCAGTTTGAATTCAAAAAGTTCGATGAGAAGAAAGAGCCAGATCCGGCGAAAAAGTTGAAGCTGCCTCAGGGGAAAAGCGGTGCGGCCCACTCGGATGAACTTCACGATTGTCCAAAATGCGCAAACATCCCGATGATGCGCTACTTTTCGAGCGTTAAACGGCACGTCGTAATTGATCAATGCCCGCAATGCGCTGGAGTTTGGGTTGATCCGGGTGAACTTAGCGGCATACGCGATGAATTCGATACCGAAAGCGAGCGCATGAAAGCTGCAGACGCCGTGTTTTCGGAACTGTTCGACGGCCAAATCGCAGCTGCGAAACAACAGTCCCAAGAAAAACTCGCAACGCTTCAAGCGATGGGACGCGTGGTCCGATTCCTAAGCCCGAGTTACGTCCTACGCCGCCGATAACCGAAGGTACCTGCTACCTTTTTGCACTTTTTGGTCAAAAAGTGCAAAAAGGTAGCAGGTACCTTCAGGTTCGTTCGAGACGAGCGTATTTTGCGACGAATTTTTTTACGGTGTTGTCGCCGAAAACCACAGTGACCTTTGTATCTGGACCGGCGCCTTCGACCTGCAGAATTTGGCCGGTCCCATACGAAGGGTGACGAACGCGCATTCCTTTTTTGAAAGCCGGACCAGTCGACGCGTTCTCGTCGAAAGAATCGCCCGCACTTTCATAATCGGGAAACGGAGAAGCTGCCGAGCCGCCGCCCATGAGCGGATGCTTGCGTCCACCTTGCGTTCCATAGGTATCGGCATCTGCATCGCCCCACTTGTCGAGGAAGCGAGGACGACTCGCAATCGCCGACTGGTGGACCACACCTTCCTTGGGAAGCTCCTTGAGGAATCGACTCGGCGGATTCATTTGATCTGATCCCCAAACCTTGCGCGTGCGCACGTGAGTCATGAACAAGCGTTTCTCGGCTCGAGTCATACCTACATAACAAAGTCGGCGCTCTTCTTCGATCGCGGTTGGATCATTCGAGTCGGTCGCGCGGCCACTCGGGAAAAGGCCCTCTTCGCAGCCAACCATAAAGACGACCGGGTATTCCAGACCCTTTGAAATGTGCAGAGTCATCATCGTCACGCAACGTTGTTCTGCCTCATTGCCGGCACCGGCATCGTCAGCGTCGCTAACGAGAGCCATTTCCTCTAAGAAAGATTGCAGGTGACCTTCTTCGCCGCGCTCGTCGGCAAATTTTGAGATCGCATTTTGGAGTTCTTCCAAGTTCTGTACGCGTGCTTCGGATTCAGGTGTGCCTTCGATGATCAGACGTTTCGCGTATTCAGTTTTGTCGACCACTGCTAGCGAGAGATCTGGAAGCGAAACTTTTCGTGCTTCGTCACGAAGCGATTCAAGCAAGGTCAGGAAGTTACGAAGTTTCGAAGTTGTACCAGAATTAAATTCGCGGTTGTCGACTGCGATCGTCGTCGCGTCGATCATCGAAATTCGATTCGTGTTCGAAATTTCTTCGATGCGCTCAACCGTCGTCTTTCCGATGCCACGCGCTGGTACGTTGATGACACGTTTGAAGCTGACGTCATCACTCGGATTCAGGACGAGTTTCAGGTAACCGAGGATGTCTTTCACTTCCATTCGGTCATAGAACTTCATGCCGCCGACGAGGCGGTAGGGAATCGCGCGCGAACGGAACTGTTCTTCAAGCACTCGGCTCTGAGCGTTGGTTCTATAGAACACGGCGATTTCTTCGGGAGACATCTCTGTACCGTCATTATGCGAACCGCCGGTTCGACTTAGAAACTTAGCGATTTCGTTTACAACAAATCGCGCTTCGTCATATTCGTTGCCTTCTTCGCGGACGACGATCGGTTCACCTTGCGGGTTATTGGTGAACAACGTCTTGTCTTTGCGCTGCGTATTGTTGCGGATGACGACAGTCGCTGCGTTGATGATTGTTTGAGTCGATCGATAGTTCTCTTCGAGCTTCACAACCTTGGTGTTCGGAAAATCCTTTTCGAATGACAAGATGTTTTGGATGTCGGCTCCGCGCCAAGAATAAATCGATTGGTCCTCATCGCCGACAACGCAGAGATTTTTATGACCGTCGGCAAGCATACGTACGATTTTGTATTGAACCGAGTTCGTATCTTGGTACTCGTCGACCATGATGTAGCGAAACTGCGAGCGGTACGCGTCGAGCACCGCTGGGTAATCGGCGAAAAGCTGATGTGTCTTGATTAACAAATCGCCGAAGTCGAGAGCGTTCGCACGTTTCATCTCTTCTTCGTAACGTTCGAAAACGGCGAGCTGCTGATCGTCCATCAGATGACGACGTTTTTTAACATCTGCGGGCGTGAGACCGTCCGTCTTGACAGCATTGATACGACTGCAGAAATTTTTTGCTGGATGCAGTTTTTCGTCGAAGCCCAAGCCCGTGGCAACTTTTTTGACCATGGCAAGCTGTTCGCCGGAATCGTAAATTCCAAAGAACGGTCGGTAATCGAGAAGTTCGATATGTTCGCGAAGTAAGCGCGCGCCGATCGAGTGAAATGTCGAGATCCACATGCGACCGCGAAAGCCGCGCGAAAATGAAGAGCCTGACGAGCCAAATGATTGGTCGCCGTCGAGATTGAGATTTGCGAGCAGGGCCTGTGTGCGTTTTTCCATTTCACGAGCCGCTTTGTTCGTGAACGTAACGGCCAGAATTTGGTCAGGCGTGGCCCGGCCGGTCGCGATGAGGTTCGCTATTCGATGGGTCAATACTCGCGTTTTACCAGAACCAGCGCCTGCTAAAATCAGCAGCGGACCGTCGAGTGTCATGACGGCGTCGGTCTGCGGGGGATTAAGCCCAAGTGTAATAGCAGAAAG
>JAYSST010000644.1:0-21177 GCA_043720435.1 Bdellovibrionales bacterium | reverse complement strand
ATTCAGGATTCCAACGATGCAATTACGTTTCAAGATCTCGATGGGAACATCTTGGCATGGAATCGCGGTGCCGAGTTCATGTACGGCTATTCAGAGTCGGAAGCGCTGAGTATGAATATCGTTGATACCGTTCCAACCGAGTATCAAGAAGAAGCGCGTGGTTTTCTCTCTTCGCTCCAACGTGGCGAACTCGTTCCGAACTTAGAGACAAAGCGGAAACATAAAGACGGTCGAATCATCGATGTCTGGTTAACCAATACGAAGCTGACCGATGACAAAGGAAAGTTAACCGGAATCGCGACAACCGAACGCGATATTTCTGAACGAATGGGTTCGCTCGAGAAATTCCGACGTATGGCGACCGTCATCCAAGACTCCAACGATGCGATCACATTCCAGGATTTAGAAGGAAATATTTTGGCTTGGAATCGTGGCGCCGAAATTATTTACGGCTATTCCCAAGCCGAAGCACTAAGCATGAACATCGTTGATACCGTCCCGAAAGAGTACCAGGAAGAAGCGCGGGGACTTCTCGCCTCTCTAAAACGAGGCGAACTGCTGCCGAACCTTGAGACAAAGCGGAAACATAAAGACGGGCGAATTATTGACGTTTGGTTAACGAACACGAAGCTTACCGACGACAAGGGCAAACTAACAGGTATTGCGACGACCGAGCGTGATATCACAGAGCGAAAACAATCAGAAGCGTCTCTTCGAGAGAAATTTCGCGAGCTCGACTATTTGCGCGAAGGACAAATCGCACTTTCCGAGCGCATGCGCGGCGAGCAGATCATTTCGCGCCTCGGACAAAGTATTTTGAGCCATTTGGTGCCGTTCACGAACGCTCAGGTTGGCGCGTTCTACTTAGTGTCTGATGATGAAAAGCTGCAGATGGTGAGTGGATACGCACTTTCAAAGAGTGATAAGTCGGAAAAATTTATCGATTTTGGTGAGGGTCTAGTTGGTCAAGTAGCTATCGAAAAGCGCGCCATTTTAATCGACGATGTGCCGGCGAAATATTTCAATAAGATTGAATCGTCCCTGGGGGAAATGTCTCCGCGTTCACTATTGATATGTCCGATTCTTCACGAAGGCAAAGTGACGGGAGTAATCGAACTGGGTTCGCTTCACCCGTTTACTGAGCACCAAAGGGTTTTTTTGAGTCACGTTTCAGAAAACATTGGAATCGCAATCAACACTTCGGACGTGCGAAAGAAAGTTCAAGTGCAGAACGAAGCACTGAACAAGGCGCAGGTATTGCTAGAAGAAAAAGCTAGCGAAGTTCAGCGTGCGAGCCAATACAAAACTGAATTTTTGGCCAATATGTCGCATGAGTTGCGCACTCCACTTAACAGTTCACTCATTCTTGCAAAACTTTTGATGGATAATGTGAAGGACAATTTAACACCCGAGCAGATTCAATATGCAGCTTCAATCTATTCGTCAGGCAATGATCTTCTGAATCTTATCAATGATATTCTCGATCTGTCGAAAGTCGAAGCCGGCAAGCTCGACATCCGAGTGGAAAATGTAGCGATTCACAAAGTAATCGAAGGAATCAAACAGACCTTCCAGTCGTTGGCCGAGGAAAAGCAGTTGGTTTTTGAAGTGGCGCACGACGTAGGAATGCCGAAGTCGTTCTATACCGACCGTCAGAGACTTGATCAGATTTTGAAGAATCTTATTTCTAACGCTCTCAAGTTCACCGAGACAGGTGCCGTCAAAATCAGAATGTATCGCAACTCGACGGCTACGATCGCTTTTGAAGTCAGCGATACCGGCATTGGAATTCCTAAAGAACAGCAGTCCATTATTTTTGAAGCCTTCCGACAAGCAGACGGAACGACGAATCGAAAGTACGGCGGAACAGGACTAGGGCTCTCGATTTCGAGAGACCTAGCAAAACTGTTAGGCGGGAGTATTCACGTAGAAAGTGTACCTGGCGACGGGAGCCGCTTTACGCTTATTTTACCCGACTCGTTCAATGAAACGTCAGCGGTAAATGAGCGAGCGACAGATGTCTCCACTCGAAGCACCGCCAAAACTCATAAACATTTCGATACGCCGCCGCCGCTGCCTTTCGAGGATGATCGAAACAATTTGGAGATCGGCGACCGAACGATTCTCGTGATTGAAGATGACCTCGAATTTGCGAAAATTTTGTTCGATCTGGCACACGAGATGAAGTTTAAGTGCATCGTGGGTCAAGGAGCTGACGAAGGTTTTGAAATGGCCGTCGACTACGCTCCGAAAGCGATTTTTCTCGATATGAAGTTGCCGGATCACCGCGGACTCACGGTTTTGGACCGACTGAAGGAGAAGGCAAAAACTCGCCACATTCCTGTGCACGTAATCTCGATTATCGATTGCGCGAAAGAATCACTCCAAATGGGGGCCGTTGGCTTCTTGTTGAAGCCCGTGCGACGCGAACAATTAAAATCAGCCTTTGAAAAAATTGAGTTGAAAGTCACCCAGCCAAACAATCGAATATTGATTGTCGGAAACGATGAAGCACAAAGAGACAATATTTCAGCTCTCGTCCGAGCTGACGATACTGAGATTATTCACGCAGCATCTGCCGAACGAGCGCTTCATGAATTGAAAGTAGCGTCGATTGATTGTGTCATTCTCGATATAACGTCGCCGCACGTGTCGGGAGTTGAGCTGCTTAATCTGATGAGCGCCGAAAAGATGGGATCGCCGCCGCCAGTTGTCGTCTACTCAGGTCCGGTGATGATCGCGCAACAAGAAAGCAATCTGAAAAAGGTGTCGACCGATATCGTGTTAAAGCGAGCAAGATCACCAGATCGACTGATTGACGAAGTCGTCGTGATCCTCCATCGCGAAGAGTCTAAGTTGCCTCAGGACCACCGTAAGATTATTCGCTCTGTCCGAAGCCGCGAGCAAGTTTTTGCGGGTCGAAAAATTCTGATAGTCGACGATGATATCAGAAATATTTTTGCACTGACCTCGGCGCTTGAACAGAAAGGTGCCACGATTTTGGTTGGGCGCAATGGCCAAGAAGCCCTCGATAAACTGAATGTCGACCCGCACATCGATCTCGTGCTGATGGACATTATGATGCCAGAGATGGATGGTTACGAGGCGACTCGACAGATTCGAAAACAAAGTCGTTTCGCCAAACTTCCAATTATTGCTGTTACTGCTAAAGCGATGAAGGACGACCAAGAAAAATGTCTTGAAGCTGGAACCGACGATTATGTGTCGAAACCTGTCGACCTCGAAAAGCTTTTGTCGCTGATTCGTGTGTGGCTACCGTCGACTGCGACGCAATAGTGGGCCCGGCGCGATGTGAAATTCTAATTGTAGATGATAAGCATGACAACTTACTCGCGCTAAGCGCGCTTCTTGAGCGAAGCGACGTCAAAGTTTTTCAGGCTTTGTCTGGCGTGGAAGCGCTAGAGCTTATGATGAAACATGATTTCTGTTTGGCGCTTCTTGATGTAAAAATGCCGGGCATGAGCGGGTTCGAGCTTGCAGAACTGATGCGAGGATCAGCTCGAACTAAGAATATTCCGATTATTTTTGTAACAGCGACGGCGAAAGAGCAGAGCTTTTCGTTCAAGGGATACGAGAGTGGCGCCGTCGATTTTCTTCTCAAGCCCCTTGATCCCCATGCGGTGAAGAGCAAAGTAAATATTTTTATTGAGCTTTTTCAACACAGGAAAGAACTCAAAGCGGCTGAAGAGAAATTTCGCGGCTTACTCGAGACGGCGCCTGATGCAATCGTAATTGTCGACGAAAGCGGGCGAATCGAATTGGTTAACAAGCGTGCTGAAGCAGTTTTCGGATATGAAAGATCTGAAATGATCGGACGTCAGATTGAAATGTTAGTGCCGAAGCGAAGCGCTTTTGAACTTTGCGGTCGACGAAAAGATGGAGCCGAGTTTCCAATCGATATTTCCTTGAGCCCGCTCGTAACTGAAAGTGGCATCCTCACTTCGACTTCGATTCGCGATATCAGTCTGCAGCGCGCATCCGAAGCTAAGCAAACTGAGCTCCTTGCAAAGTTCATGGACATTCAGATCGAGCTCCAACGTGCGGTATCGATCGCCGAGAGAGCGAATTCATCGAAGACGCAGTTCCTTGCGAACATGTCGCATGAGATTCGAACTCCGATCGGCGCAATTCTAGGATTCACCGACCTAATGAAGAATCCAGACAACTCGACCGACGAGAACCAGAATTACATGGCGATTGTCGAACGCAATTCGCAGCAGCTTTTAAGACTTATCGATGACATTCTAGATCTGTCGAAGGTTGAGGCGGGAATGATGACGATTGAGAATATTCCTTTTTCGTTGGCGGAACTGCTTGCTGATTTCAAATCACATATGAGTTTCAAGGCCGCAGAAAAAGGTATTCGATTTCTCTTTACCGTTGAGAGTGCGTTCCCAGATTTGATTTGTTTAGATCCCGTTCGTTTGCGTCAGATTCTTTCGAACGTCGTCGGTAATGCGATTAAATTTACCGAGACAGGCTCGGTCGAATTGCGTATCGCGTATCGTCACCCGCTTTTACAATTCACCGTTGTGGATACGGGAATCGGAATTTCAAAAGAACAGGAATCTCGACTTTTTCAACCGTTTACCCAAGCCGACACTTCGACCACCCGTAAGTTCGGCGGAACGGGGTTGGGTCTGATCTTGTCGAAGCGACTTTGTGAAGCGTTGCACGGCAAGCTCGAACTCATAAAGAGCGCGGAAGGAGTCGGAAGTACCTTCCAAATCGACGTGATAACTTCTTTGGTTGCGGGGGCGAAGCTTGTCAGCCGTGAGGCACTGACTCTTGCGGGCGCGGCAACGTCGGTTCATACGAATGGCAGCCAGCTGTTGCGTGGGCTGAAGGTGCTTCTGGTCGAGGATTCGTTGGACAACCAAACGCTGATCACATTGTACCTGGAAAAAGTTGGAGCGATCGTTACGGTTGCCTCTGACGGAGCTGCCGGCGCCGCGCTTGCATCGAAAGGAAAATTCGATGTTGTGCTCATGGATATTCAAATGCCGATTCTTGATGGGCACGAAGCCACGAAAGAACTTCGTCGCTTGAAGTATTCGAAACCGATCGTTGCACTCACTGCGCACGCTATGAAAGAAGAGCGCATAAAGTGTCAAGCATCGGGCTTCAGCGACTTTCTGACAAAACCCATTCAAAAAGATTTGTTAATCGAAGTTCTGTCCCGATATGTTTCTCAACATTAGCGGCTGTGCTGGGTATTTTAGAGCCGACTTCCAATAGGTTGGGGTCAATTATCTCGTGTGCTCGTGCTGCAGTGGTTGCGCTCGATTTGGGTTCGGTATGCCTCACGACTTCGAAAGACCTTTGGTTGCGGCTCGAATACTTAGCATCTTTTGCACTAAGCCATCATCGTCCTCATCGAAAATGTCGCCTATGACTTCTTCGATAATATCCTCGAGCGTGATAAGGCCAACCGGAAGTCCGGCTTCAATGACAATCGCCATGTGCCGTTTTTGTTGCTGAAGTGTTCGAAGTACTTTTAACAACTCTTCACCCGGGCGGATTTCGACCGCAGGTCTCAGAATTGTCAGCCAATCGCGGCTTCCTGCCGCAGCGAATGCCAAAAATTCCTTCGAATGGAGGATTCCCACGAGCTTCGATTCGTCGAGCACAGGAAGTCGAGTGTGACCATTCGTGATCACCTTTTGCACGACACTTTCGAAACTTGATGATTTATCAATACAGTCAACCTGTTCCCATGGAAGTAGAACGTCTCGAACTTTTTTTCTTTCGATATGAGCTAAATTAAGAATGTACTGCCGTTGATGCGTCGAGAGTCCATCAAGATCCAGCTCGGTTGGTACCGGCTCTTGAATCTGCCTGACGTTCTTCGGCAACACGATGCGAACAATCCCGCGAGTGGAGAGTTCGAAGACAGTTACCACCGGGCTTAGGAAGCGAATTCCGATATAGAGAACATTCGCGCCGAATCTTAAAACTTGGGTGGGGAATCGCAGCGCAATTGTTTTCGGAACAAGTTCGCCCAGTACAACGCTGAAGTAAGTCAGAGGGATCACGATCACAGCGATTGCAATTCCCTCAGCCACGTTTTCTGAGAATCCGAACATTCGTTCTAGGACTGGTGCGAGATTTTCTTCGGCGCCGGCGCCGCCGACCGCCGCCGAGACCGCGCCGACGAGCGTGATACCGATTTGGATGACAGAAAGCGCTCTCTCCGGATTTTCTCGGAGTTTCAAAAGCTGCCTTGCTTTCGCGTCTCCCTTCTTGGCTTTTTTCCGAAGCTCCGGTTTGCCGATGGTCACGAAGGCCATCTCGATCGAAGAAAAAACCGCGTTCAAAATCAAGCAGAGCAGGACGATGAGGATTTCAACCATAATGTCGTGCGATTGTCGCTGGCGTGTCCGGGCTAATCAAGACCCATGTTGGGCTCATCGGTTTTGGAAAGTGGATGTCCAACAACGGCAACTCGCAATAATTCACCGGCAATTGATATCATTGAGTTTTTCGAAAAACGGTCACCTCGAATTATCGAGGAAATCGCTCCGTTTGTACCGGAAGGAGCTCTCGATCACGGACATTCAGGCTTAGACTTGAATGAAATGTCACGCGATTTGGAATGCTCTGAGAAAGCGCCGGGTCGAACTTCGCGCAGCGGAACCCGTTCCCCTCAAGCGGTAGCGAACGGGGCGGGGGAAGACTCGCGCGAGGCCACCGTATGGTTATGGCTACTTCCAAGGCGAGGTTATCAAAAAGCCGTGGAGCTACAACGTCATCAAGTTCGTCTGGATCACCGCAATCGTCATCGCGTTTGCCACTGCAGGAAAACTCGATGTGCTCCAAAACCGGATTTGCCGGGCGCAGGCGCAAATCGTTTGCGAATCACGAACGTCGCATTCTCGGATACTCCATAATTGCGACCAGCTGCTGCGAGACCTAGGTTGCCAGAAACCGAGAGCGCCTTTTGCTGGAACTGGCGTGGATTTTTGATCGAGCCAGCACTGGCAATGTCTGTCGGCGGCGGATCTCCGGATCACAATCGCTACTATTATGGTTCTGGAGCGGATCGCGGTCTGTCTTATACGACGATCGGGCTTTCGATCGCGTCGCCCGGGATAATTGATCATTTTTATCCGTGGCTCAAGATTTACCATTCGAGCTTAATTGGTGTGAACCGCAGCGCAAGTTATGTCAAGCCGAGCGAGATTGAGAATTGGACGTTCCTGATTCTTGGTGCGATTAAAGTTTGGTAGTCGGATTACTTTTAGTTGAGCGACAAGTCATAGTCGAGATGCTGTCACGCCAAAGTTTATACTTCAAATTTTGACCCGTTTTCAAGCGTGGGCGCAGAGCATGAGAAGAGTCCAAAAACAAAATGGCGCTAGAAAACTTTCATGATTTCCGCCAGTTCTTTGCGGCGAATATTGGGAACGCGCACTCCCTCTTTCGCATATCCCGTAACGACGATGACCATAGGACGAAAGGTACGATCAAATCCAAGCAAGTCGTTTAAGAAAAAGAGCGGTTGAGGCGTGTGAGTTAAAGTCGCCAGCCCCGCGTTGTGAAGTGCAGCGATCAAAAAGCCGACGGAGATCGCTGTCGATTCGAGAGGATAGTATGTTTTCCGGGGCGGCTCGCTGTGATTTTCGATGGTCGTACGACTAAAGACGGCAATGAGGGCTGGTGCTTCCGTGAGATACGGTTTCAATTCGTTCGTCTCAAATGCTTTCAGAGCTTCCCGCCAAGCTAGAGGCGCTTTATTTTCATAAAATTCTCGCTCGACGCTTTCGGCCGCAACTCGAATCTTCGCTTTCATTGCAGGGCTTTGAATCAAAGCAAAAAACCAAGGTTGTTGATTTGCGCCGCTGGGTGCTTGCCCGGCCGTCTCTATCGCAGTTTTCAGGACCGCCTCGTCCACTGACTCGTCCGCGAAATGACGAATGCTGCGTCGGCTTGCCATCTTTCTTAAAAATGCCTCGGCTGTTTCTGCGCACGCAGACGCGCGGCAGAGCGCTTTGGGTTCGATCCATTTTTCGGGCCAGACTATTTGTTGAATTTCCATTTGTTCTCCAAAAAGCTGTTACGGCAGGCCTCGGCGAATCCATTCTTCAATGACGCCGATCGAATTCTGATCGAGACGCTCAATCTTTGAAGACGTCGGCGGCATTGGCTCTTCGTCATCTTGCAGAATCTGAATCAGATAACTTTTTTCTGCGGCATCGAAATCCAAAAGTTTCGAACCTCCGGCAAAGACACGATTTCGACTTTCAAAAATAACTTGTCGATCTGAGAGATCGAGGAATTTCGCCTGTCCCGAAGGGTTGTGACAAACGAGACATTTTGGAAAAACGACGTTCGTTGAAATTGAAGCCCACGTTGCTTCGAGTTCGATGCTCGGCGCGGGGGGGGACGGGGCATCGCGCTTTTCCGGAGCGCCGCTCGCGATCCATGAGTCGAGAATCGAACGGAGGGAGCTCGATAGAGGGCCATCGTTCTTTGGCATTCGGTTTGATTGAATCGCTTTCTGAATTGCAGAAAGTTCCCGAATTACATTTTGGTAGTTTCCGTATTGTCGGTGGCATTGCATGCATTTTGGCACGAAAACAGCGCTACGAACAGATTCGAAATCGATCGCTGATTTTTCAGTCGGATTCAATAGCTCCGCGTCGCTCGACATTTTGTTTTCATAATAGTTGCAAGAGCTCAAGATTCCACAGAAGACGAGGAGGGTTGAAATATACATTCTGGTTCGCTTCATTTCTTCCTCCTCGTCCGTTTTTCATCTAGATGCGTGGTTCTTCGCCGGAGAACATTCTCCAAAAGCCGTCAGCGCGAGTTTCATAGCTCGCGACGTCGGTGTCGAAATTTGCTTTCGCACGTTTGCTCACGAAAAAGTGCAGCCGATTGCCATGCAGAGTAAACACGGTCGGCTGAATGTCGACCTTGCTTCCAGAGGCCATCGCGTAGGCGCACCATCCGCCGTAGCTCGGTTCGAACTTTTCCGGAGCCAAACGGAAGGTTTCAAGATTTTTCTGAGTTGCAAACAGATATGTCACACCTTGAAATTCGAGGGCGAACTTGGCGTCGCCTTCGAGAGCGATTCCGCCGCCGTCTGGAAAGTACGAAACTGGATCGTAGCCTTTGAGCCCGATTGAGTTTGTGAGATTGTATTCGCCGATGTTTCGGGTCGACTGCGCGTCGGCCGTGTTCAAAGCTCCGAAAGTGACGGCCGCAAGTATGGCAAGTATGGCAACAGAGAACGATTTAAAAATGGTCGAAGATAAGTTCATTTTTCCTGCTTTCTAGTGTTTCAGTTTAAGGTTGAATTGGATTGCGCCGGACGTGGGCAGAAGCAAGGTCTGCGCATCGCTCGCGCCGTACTTCGTTTCGAGCGCCGTTAGAAGACTAGGCAAGTAACCAGCGAAGAATCGGATCGTGTGGCGTCCTGAATTTGGAAGCGCAAGTTCACGAAGGCACGAAATCGCGTCAGCTGAGGTCGCGCAGACGGTAGGGTCTAGATAGGTCATTCCGGCAGGAAGCGCCGGATCAAGAAATGCTCCAGTGAGAATGACGTCGTCTTTGGCGCGAACGGATGTCGTGACGTGCTGGTTGAGTGCGATGAGACTATGACTATTGAACGAGCCAATTCCGCAAGCGTCCTTGGTTTTTCCGTACATTGCCTCAAAATGGATACTTTCTTTTTTCGGATCAGAGACTTCAACTGCGATCACTTTGGATTCGCCGGGAAGAATTGGAGTCATAGTCGTCATTACGAATCGGTTTTCGGGATTTTTCCTTACTTCCGCAGCGCGAAGATCAGCCTTCCCCGACTGGCAGAACTGCACGAACCCTGCTGATGATTCACCGGGAATCCCGGCGAACGGTGACTGACCGACCTTCGAATAAATTACGGCAGGCGATATCGGCATTTGAAGCCCATTTGTGACTGTCAGTTCATAGACCACCGGCGCGGCAGTTGCGGAGGCACCGGTTGCGAGACCTGCAACCGCAAAGATTGATAGCAATGAAAGTGCAAAATAGGTTCGTTTCATATTTCCTCTATTCCTTGTTTGTTAAAGAACTTTGTTTTCTTCAAATCGTCCTAACCAAACAAAGGTAAGCAATTCGATCGGGTAAGTATTGATTAGACGTTCTTTTTTGGTGATTAAGCCGCGCTAACATGCGAGGGAATCCCAATGTCACGAGATCTCAATGTCGATCAAATCAAGAAGCTCTGGGTGTTAGATCAAATTATTCGCGAGGGGAGCCTGAAGAAAGCGGCCGTCCGGGTGAAAGTATCGCCGAGCGCGGTTTCTCAGACGTTAACTTCGCTTGAAAACGCATTCGGAAAGCGACTCTTGGTGCGCGAAAAGGGTTCAGTCGTTCCGACTCAAGATGCGATAGCGATTCTGAATATTGTTCGACCGGCCTTTGAAGCGTTCGACAAGTTACGGGATCTCAACGGCGCGCCAATCCCAAAAATCACGTGGATGAATTTCGGAACCTACGAGAGCATCGCGATAGATTTGCTTCCGGGCCTTTTGCACAGCCTCAGACAAAAGTTGCCCGGGATGCGTCTGGGCTTGCGGATCAGTCGGACTGCGAATCTTTTGTCGATGGTTCGAAAGGGCGAACTCTGCTCGGCATTAATCACAGAGAGCGATAACCTCGATCGCTTTTACGTGAAGGAAGTCAGCCGGGACCGCCTCGGACTTTACGTTTCGGGACGTCATCCCATCGGAAATCGCGGATGGTCCGCGATTTCCGAAAATGGTTTTGGCTCTCTTGCCGCAGGAAAAGATGGTCTGCCGAGATACTTTACGAAATTCTTGCGCCAATACGATATTTCTAAGCCCACGATTTTGAGCGACAGTTTTGAAGTTCTAAGGACGGCGGTCGCGGCTGGCTCGATCGCGGCGGTGCTGCCAAGCAGAGTTGCCGACAGGTACAACGACCTCGTCGAAATCACACCGCCAGCATCGAAACGGTCTGCCGAGACCGGCGAACACCGTATCCTCGTCGTGAGCCAAAACTGCGATCGCGAAGAAGCAGATTTCGTTGCCAGCGAGGCGAGTCGGATATTGTCTTCGCGTTAAACTTCACCGAACTATTGTCGAGTCCTGAAATCTAAATTGGGCTTCAGATTTAACCATCGAATACCTATAATTCTAAAGATGGCATTAGAGCTTCGTTGGCAACCGTTATTAATTTTCCTTCTGGCATTGATTTCTCCATCGCAGAGCTTTGCGCTGTTGTGTCCAGCGGCTCGTGGGTCAGTTCAAAGCAAGGGGTGCCGGGCTCAGCTACAATACGACGTCGTCAGCACGGATCATAAGTTTTCTGGTTCAAGCGGCGAAAGTGGCCAGGTCGGGTCTGCGTCCCACTCACGAATCGGCGTGGCGATATCATGGCGCCAAACGAACTCGGCCTGGTATTTTAATTTTTCGAGCTCAGAGCTTCGGTTCAGTCCAATAGCATCGGGCGAAAACATTTTGCCGTCTAGCTCCGCTTCTGGATCCGATTTCGAAATCGGTTGGCGCAAATTGGACCGAAAACGGTTCACATATGCCGTGAGTGCAGGAACGAAATCTCAAGTCTATGTTTCGGCCTTGAACGCGACGTCGCTCACTTTAAGCCGCTCGGATACTCCCTTTATTCAACTTTCCGGATCACTTGCACTGTTTACGATTCGGCAGGTGAGTTTTGTCTCAAGCTTAAGAGCTTATTACCTCTTGGGTAGCCCTCCCGGCAATGGTTACGCCTTGGATTTGGGAATCAATATACCCATTTGGAGTATTCAACTGGGCCTTCTGTTCGGAATCGGCAAAAAAAATAATGACGACTCATTTAAAAACAGTGTGGAGAACCAATGGCTTGGCGCAAGTCTCAGCTTCTGAAGTTCGCGGTGAATTTGCCAAGCTCATTTCTTTTGGCGGTTACCTGCGGCTGCACCGAGAAAAAGCCGAGTTTCATCGATCGTGGTTCGCCAGCCTCGAGTATCGGGGTTGCACCAGAAGCTCCTGTGATTACCGTTCCGACCATGCCGACATACACTAGCAACGGGACGAACGTGAATATCTCAGGCACGTGCGAGAACCTGGCCCTAGTGAACTTGACTGGCGGTAGTGCTGACAGCCAAGGCTGCGCAGGTGGCACTTTTAATTTTCTGGTGAACAAAAACACAGATGGCAGCTACCCGTATACCGTGACGCAAACGAATACCCATGGAACTTCGGTCGCAGATTCTGTGACATGGAATCGCGATACCGTGGCGCCAGCTGCACCTGGACGTATTTCACCTGCCGCGAACACCCACGTGTCGGGTGACACCACATTTTCCTTCATCGGAAGCTGTGAAGCGGGTGCCGCTGTGGTGATGTCGGGAGACAGCACGGCAACGACATCCTGTGCCGGGGGCGGAACCTTCAGCCAGTCGATCGCCAAGTCTTCGGATGGAATTTATAATTTCTCATTTGTGCAAACGGACGCTGCAAATAACTCTTCGGCTACATTGGCTTTTCAGTGGACGAGAGATTCCTCGCTGCCTAATACACCGACGATAACCGCTCCGGCTGCGACGCCAAGCTACACCAATGGCGGTTCTTTGACTATTGCGGGTGCGTGCACGTCTGGTTTCACGGTCACCTTGGGGGGCGACGTAACGGCTGGCCAGGTGACTGCACCAGTGGGCTCTTTGACTCAGACCTGTACGGGCGGAGGGGCCTATAGCTTCAGCTTTAGCAAGGGCGCAGATGCGACTTACAATTTGACGGTAAAACAAACCAATCTTTCATCTCTGGATTCAGGAAACGCGGCGCAGGCGTGGGTTCGCGATACGGTCGCGCCGAGTGCTCCCACCATCACCACCCCCACCTCTAGCCCGCACTATGGCACGGTTAGCCTGACATTATCCGGCGCCTGCGAAAGTGCGGCGACAGTGAACCTATCCGGCGACGACACGCAGTCTGTTGCCTGTGTGAGCAGTGCTTACACGTTTACCATTATTAAGGGGAGCGACGCTGCTTACAATTTTTCGGTCACGCAAACGGATCGCGCCCTTAATACGTCTGGTGCGACGGCTCAGCAATGGATCCGTGATAACGCCCCTCCCTCGACTCCGACCATTACCGCTCCCGCGGCTGATCCATACTATTCCAATAGTGGTTCGTTTACGATTTCTGGAGCCTGTACCACAGGTTTGTCAGTCACGCTGGGGGGCGATGTGGCGGCGGGCGAAGTGACCACACCCATGGGTTCTCTGACTCGGACTTGCTCTGGAGGCGCATACAGCTTCACATTTGCCAAAGGTTCCGACGCAACCTACAACCTCACCATAAAGCAGACAAGTTTGTCTGGAGTTAATTCAGCCAACGCCATTCGATCTTGGATTCGTGACACGTTAGTTCCGTCGGCCCCCACTATTACGACGCCAGTTTCGAGTCCTCATACCGTCGGTGGAAATTTAACGATTGCCGGCGCCTGCGAAACTTTCGCTACCGTGAACCTGACGGGCGACGACACTCAGTCGGTAACCTGTGCGAGCAGTGCCTACACGTTCACAGTCGTCAAAGTTAGCGACGCGACCTACAATTTTGCAATCATGCAATCTGATCGTGCGCTCAATTCGTCCGGGGCGAACTCGCAACAGTGGGTTCGCATATCGACGCCACCGGCAGCGCCGGTGATTACACTGCCGGCGTCGAGTCCACACACATCCAATGGCGGATCCGTTACAGTCTCCGGAACCTGTATAGCTGGAAACACCGTTAATCTTGGTGGTGCAAGTACCTCTTCGATGACCTGCACCGGCGGCGGAACGTTTAGTTTTTCTCCCACAAAATCATCTGACGGCTCTTATACCTTTTCGGTCACTCAAACGGATGTCGGCGGGACATCGAGCGCTGTTTATTCGACTTGGGATCGCGATTCCACAGCGCCCGTCGCGATAGTGTTCACCTCACCCGCACAAAATCCATTCACCTCGGGTGATACGATTTTTTTAATTTCCGGAAGCTGTGAAGCAAACTCCACCATTAGTATGACAGGAAGCAGCTCAGCCACCACGAGTTGTTCGGCAGTGGGCACCTTTTCGCAGTCAGTTACTAAGTCTTCTGATGCCGTCTATACATTTAACTTTATCCAAACTGATGCCGCGAACAATAATTCAGTGAGCACCTCTTTTACTTGGATTCGCGACACCACGATTCCCCCAACTCCCACGATCACCGCGCCCACAACCAATCCAAAATACTCAAACACAACTGCTATGACCATCGCGGGCGGCTGCACGTCAGGCGACACCATTACGCTTGCAGGTGATATTGTGGCCGGAGATGTGACCACTCCCGCCGGCTCGTTGACATTCACGTGTGCTAGCAGTGCTTACAGTTTCACATTCAATAAATCCATTGATGGAACTTACGCCTTTAGTATTACGGCTACAAACGCTGCGCTCATCAACTCGGCCCCGGCCAGCCAGACTTGGGTTCGGGATACGATCACTCCAATTGCTCCAATAGTTATTAGTCCTTCGGTCAGCCCTTGGAATGGGTCGGGCAATTTGACAATTTCCGGGACCTGCGAGACCGACGCCACTGTGAACCTAATCGGCGATTCGATTCAGTCGATAGTCTGTGCGGCAAACGCTTATTCCTTTGATATCGTCAAGGCGAGCGATGCCACTTACAATTTCACTCTGACCCAAAGCGATCGTGCTGCGAACACTTCGGGATCAGTGGCTCAGCAGTGGGTTCGCAATTCGGCGCTGCCGCCGACACCCACGATTCTTTCACCATCGAGTTCGCCCTTTCGGAGCACTAGTAATACATTGGTTCTTTCTGGCGCATGTTCATCCGGCCTTCTGGTCACCTTGAGCGGCGGAGTCACGGCGGGACAGGTGACCTCACCGGCCGGGAGCCTCACTCAAACTTGCACGAGCTCCGGTTACAGCTACACGATAATTAAAGGTGTCGAGGGCACTTATAGTCTCTCGGTAAAACAGACATCAGGTGGAGGCGACTCGGGAACAGTGACGACGCAATGGATATACGACGGTTCACCACCAACGACCAATATCGGAACAGCTCCGAGCGATCCCAATATTTCGATTATTTCTCAATTTACTTTCACGGTAGACGATGCGCTCGCCACTTCCGAATGCAAAATCGACGCTGGTTCGTATTCGCCTTGCACTTCACCGGTGACGTATTCGAGCTTGAGCAATGCCAGCCATACTTTTAACGTGCGATCTACTGACCAGGCAGGGAATGTCGAAGCTTTGCCAGATGCTCATACATGGGTTCAATCAGCGGGTCGAACCGTTGCGCTCTATCACTTTGATACGGGTACTGGCCACACATCCGATAGTGGCTCGTATTCAGGTGCCAATAACCTCACCAACAGTGGTTCGACGTCTACCACCGGCAAATTTTTTGAAGGAGCTAGTCTCGTCGCTGCGAGCTCGCAATATTTAACGTTGCCGCACACCAGTTCGGTGGCAGTGATGACCTCTTATATGACAGTGGATCTATGGGTTAGAATGACTTCACTACCACCCGCAAATGGCACAAAAATGATTTTCGCGAGTAAAATGGGAGCGACGGGCCAGATGGGCTGGGAGTTTGGCATCAAACGTCAGGGAGCGAATTACCAGCTCTACTTCTTGGGCAGCTTGAACGGGACAGCGTCCACTGAAGTTAAATCTGCCAACTTGACCGGTGCTGAACAGACCGCACTTACCGGGGGATTTAACCACCTCGCCGTGACCTGGGACAAGGGCACTGTGAAAATATTTTTGGCGGGCGCCTCGAAAATCAGCGGTGTTATTGGCTCCGCTGGGACTTCCACGCTCTTTAATAATTCGTCCACGGCTTTTCGTGTAGGGACAATTGCTGCCGGAGGCTCTTACTTAAATGGAGTGGTCGACGAGATCCGCCTCAGTCAAACGGTACGTTGGACGACGGGTTTCACCGTTCCGGCCTCGGCGTTTACAGCCGATTGACCTTTCGGATGAAAAATTAAGCCGCGTGCGCCGTGTGTCCAGAGTTGAAGTGAGGGGTGGTTTCGGCACAGCATCTATAATTGGAATGAGGTTACATATGGGGACAACACAATCTAAGGCCAGCCTGCTTATCGTTGATGACGAAGAAGACATTTGTCTTTCCTTGGTCGAGGTCTTTAAGAAGACGTATGACGTACGTTCGGCGCCTAACGCCATTGAAGCGATGCAATTGATTCACATAAGTCCGCCGAATTTAATCGTCCTTGATATTCACCTCGCTGGAAAAGATGGAGTTGAGCTTTGTCGTGAAATTCGATCCGTTGAACGCTATAAAAACATTCCAATAATTATGATTACCGGGCGTGATGAGAAGAGGGTTCGGATCGATGCCTTTCAGTCTGGAGCAGACGACTACATCACCAAACCGTTTCATCTTGATGAACTTCGGGCCCGAATAGAGTCTCGAATTATCCGGTTACAATCGTTGGTCGTACAAAAAGTACCTATACGACAAGTCGGCAGACTGACAGTCGATGGCACAAGAATGAAAGCCTTCGTTGATGATATTCCGGTTGAACTTGGAACCATAGAATTTAGAATTCTACTATTGTTGGCTGATGAATTTGGACAGTTAGTAATACGGCAAAGTCTCGAGGACACGATTTGGGGACATGAACGACCGTTAACGCGCTCTCTTGATGCCCATATTAGTGCCTTAAGAAAAAAAATTCTTAACAGTGGCGTCGCTATTCGCACGATCTATGGGCGAGGTTTTGTTATGGAAGCTCTAACGTCATCGCATTACTCGAAATCCTGCTAGGTAAAGGCGAATGTTCTTCAAGTTGTTACATCATCAGAATACCGCAGCGATCATACTTCTGGCTTCTCTCGTAGCGACCGGCCTGGCGTGGGACATCTCTAAAAAGTCGAGCATTGAAGCTGCGTATGCGCGTTTCGTATTTAGTAACGAAGAGGTGGCGTCAGCTGTCAGTGTGCGAATGAAAGTTTACGAGCAGATATTGAGAGGCGGGGTTGGTTTATTTCAATCGTCATCTAATGTTACGAGAGAGGAATGGCGTTCCTATTACGAAACGTTGAATCTCACCGAAAATTTTTCTGGATTTCAAGGGTTCGGTTTTTCTAAAGTAATCCTACCTTCTGATTTAAATCAACATGTTGCAGAGATCCGAGCAGAGGGCTTTCCAAACTACGCCGTGTTACCTTCGGGTCAGCGAGAATTATATACTTCAGTTATTTTTTTGGAGCCCTTTGACAGTCGGAATATTCGGGCGTTCGGATTCGACATGTATTCTGAGCCTATTCGTCGTGAAGCTATGGCTAGTGCGCGCGCGAGTGGTCGGGCGGTAATTTCTAGAAAGGTAAAGCTTCTTCAGGAAACCGACGACGATAAGCAATTCGGAGTTTTAATGTATGTGCCGGTTTTTCGCGAACACTCCATTTATGGATTTGTTTTCAGTCCGTTTCGCATGAACGACCTAATGTCGAGTATCGTTCCGGTAAACGCCATAGGAGTTTCCTTAGAAGTTTTTGAAGACGGGATCGCAGCGGACAAATTGTTGTTTCAATCACCTAATAATAGTGGCTCTGCTCGGCGTCGGACTTTAGATCGTGAGATTGTGGTTGCGGGCAGACGGTGGATTCTGAGAACTGCGATTTCTGAGCAGGATTTTGCTGCGTCGGTCAGCTCTGAGTCAACAGTGATCGCCATCGGCGGCCTGATCATTAATTTCCTTCTTTTCCTAGTGCTGACGTCACTCGGAAGGAGACACCAATCAAGCCTTGAACTTACGCAGCGAATTTCAAACGATCTAAACAAAGCCACTGCTGGCATGATCGGTGCCGCTAAGCTTTCGGCGTTGGGGGAAATGGCCGGTGGCATCGCTCATGAGATTAATAATCCTTTGACCATTCTTTCCATAAATACCGGGGACATTATTGAAACCATTAGGGCTTCTCCGTGCAGTCACCTTCATGTCGATGTCGTTGAGAAATTGAGAACTCTCGAAAGAACGACATTCAGGATCGCCAAAATTATCAAGGGACTTAAAAGTTTTAGTCGCGACGGCGCGCAAGATCCGGTTGAGGAAATGGCCATCGTTGAGTTGGTGGATGACACTTTGACACTCTGTTTTGAGCGGTTCAGAGTCGCCGGAGTAGAACTAAATATCGGCGCAATTGACCCGCGACTAAGAGTAATTTGCCGCTCTGTGGAGCTTTCTCAGGTTCTGCTAAATTTATTGAATAACGCGTTTGACGCGATTTTAAAATCAAGCAACAGACTTATCCGGATTGACGTACGTCAACATGGCAGGCGGGTTGAGATTCTGGTGTCTGACAATGGACCGGGCATAGCCCCTGAGATCCACGGACAAATTTTTAATGCGTTCTACTCGACGAAGCAGGCGGGTGAAGGAACAGGGCTTGGGCTCTATATCTCGAAGGGCATTGTTGAGAGGTATGGAGGAAGTCTTACATTTACCTCAAGCGACCAAGGAACCATTTTCAAGCTTGCACTCGATCTCTCGTTGGTGAAGCAGGGACAAACGGTCGGGGAAATCGTCTGACATCTTAATGAAAAGGGGTATCGGTCACCCTATATGTCAGAAAAGATGTCGTGTTGGATTTAATTTAAATGTCTAGGGCGATGAAAGTCGAAGTGATGGCGTATCGAAAGTTTTCAGAAGAACAGAAGCGCATGTGGGTCAAAAAGTTTCTCACTCGCGGAAGTAAATCGATTGAAGTTTTTTGTCGCGAGTTGGGACGATCGGCGGGACTCGGCGGCGTGAAGCGAACCTGGAGCCTCAATGTCCATGATCGAGAGGCCTTTCCGGTACAGCGGAGCGATTTCCTCGATCTGAAAGACGGTTCGTCTGAGCGAAGAAATGAATCTTGAAACAATGTTCGCATGGATCACGGCAATCGTCGTCTCGTTTACCGCAGCAGGTAAACTCGACGCTCTCCAAAACTGGATTTGGCGAGCGCAGGCAAAGGTCGTTTACGAATCACGCAATTCGTCGTGGGGTAGTCCGCGACTTTGAACAAGCATCTGGAAAGCTCTGCTTCTCTCAGTCCCGCCCGGCTTCATTCGCAGTAGATTTTATACAGACTTTGAATTAGCTGATTCACTTTAGGATCAGCGATTTTACAATAGACGAACGAACCGCGCTTCTCGGAAGAGACGAGTCCTTCTAAGCGCATCCGATTTATAAATTGCGAAACTGCCGATTGAGACGCTTTACAAGCCTCCTCAATCTCTCCCACCGTCTTTTCACCTGCTGCCAATGTGCATAAAATTAGAAGCCTTTGGGGATGCGCCAAGGCTTTCAAGACCCGTGAGACTGTGTCACACCGTTGTCTCATATTCTTTTCTAGTTTGTATTTGCCTTGCGCTTGCATATTATGATAGTATAATATAATAATATGCATCAGCACAAGAGAAAAAGAGGTCGAAAATGAAAGAAAACCTGATCTTCCAGCAGCTCTTCGATTCTGCCAGTTGGACGTATACCTATTTGCTTGCAGACTTTGAATCAAAAGAGGCCGTCCTGATTGATACAGTCATCGAAAACGTCGAACGTGATCTTAAGTTAGTCGATGAGCTTGGCTTAAATCTTAAATACGTACTTGATACCCACATTCACGCGGACCATGTGACGGGCTCTGGAAAAATTCGAAACGCACGTGGAGTAAAGACCGCTGTTCCAAAAAAAGCCAATGTCCCATGTGCTGATATCAATTTGGCTGAAGGCGACCAGATCAAGTTTGGACCCTTTGTAATCAAAGTGCTTGAAACGCCAGGACACACCGACGCTTCATTGAGTTTCGTATGTGAAGACAAGGTTTTTAGTGGCGATGCACTGTTGATTCGTGGAACGGGTCGGACGGATTTTCAAAGTGGATCTGCAGCGGATCTTTACGACAGTATCACTAAAAAGCTCTTCACACTTACGGGAAATACAAAGCTTTATCCGGCTCATGATTACAAGGGCTTCACGTCGTCTACTATTGAAGCCGAGCTGGAACATAATCCTCGGGCTGGTGGTGGAAAGACAAAAGAAGAGTTCGTAAAGATCATGAGCGAATTGAAACTCGGTTACCCCAAGAAGATCGATGAAGCGCTACCTGCGAATCAAGCTTGTGGCAGTGTGGGCGCCAGTAAAACAGCAAAAGCTTACGGGACGTTGTCGTCAGCCGACGCAAAAGCAAACTTAGATAAGATGCTCATCGTCGATGTCCGCGGCCCCGATGAATTTAACGGGGAACTGGGACGCATCGCCGGTGCGCACCAGATAACATTGGGGCCAGATCTAAAGCAGTTTCTTGATGGCGGAATGCTGACCTGGAACGAACACAAACTTCCGGTCGAAAAATAGAGGGTGATATGAACGATTATTTGTTGGCTCTTTTGGGCGGTGCGCTGATTGGTTTGTCAGTTTCGCTCATGCTTCTGTGGAACGGGCGAGTCACCGGAATCAGCGGGATTGTTTACGGTGCTGCAATTCACCCAGTTGAGAACGACAAGGCTTGGCGTTGGTATTTTCTTGGTGGCTTGATTGCGGGAGGTCTGTTGCTTCGGCTTACTTATCCGGACGCTTTTAGTGACGGGCTTCATACGAAATCCTGGACAGTCATAGTAGCAGGTATGCTTGTTGGATTCGGCACAGTTCTGGGTAATGGATGCACTAGCGGTCACGGGGTGTGTGGCATCAGTCGATTGTCGCCGAGATCGGCAATTGCGACTCTCACATTCATCGCAGCCGGAGTGTGCGCAGTGTTTATTTTCCGGCAGTTAGGAATATTGCCATGAAAAATAACTTCGCGGCATTCATCGTAGGGACTATTTTTGCGTTGGGCTTGGGAATTTCTGGCATGACCCGTCCGGAAAAGGTGATTGGATTCCTAAATATTTTCGGAGAGTGGGATGCCTCCTTGGCCTTTGTTATGGCAGGGGCCATCGCTGTACATACAGTCGCCTATCGTCTCATCCGTCGTAGAGGTTCTCCGCTTTTTTCAAAGGAATTTTCCGTCCCTAGTTCCAAAGATTTGACGCCGTCTCTTTTTGTAGGCGCCTTCATTTTTGGAGTCGGTTGGGCCCTGGCTGGTTACTGCCCTGGACCGGCGATTACATCGATTGCTAGCTTTCAGTTTCGCCCATTCAT
>JAYSST010000643.1:0-6979 GCA_043720435.1 Bdellovibrionales bacterium | reverse complement strand
ATATCAATTCTACTACTGTACCGCGTGGGTTTACTTCGGGCACCGCTATGAATCCAGAATTCAGTTTTACCGCACCGCAAAATAGAGTTTCGGCTCTTATTTGTCGAAAACTCAGTGGGCAACTCGAACTCGTCCGCTACTTTCGCCTAGGTGCAAGTCGGATCACTCGGTCTTTGACCTCGAAAACGACAGCCGTCACGTCGAGGGGCAACTCTTGGCCACTCGCGTGCGCTTCGATTCGATAAAGTATTTCGTTACGCCAGTCGTGCACCGATGCGACGGTTCCTGACTTTGGAGCCGACAGCACACTGCGAATAAGGCGATCTTCGCCAAACGCTTCGCCGGCCGCATTTTTCGCCGCTAACGCTCCACCTGAAACGAGGAAGACGCGATCACGTGCTTCAAGATTCAGCGTTTTAATTTTGCCAAGACGCAAGTGACTTCCCTTTTCGATCGGTCCGTCGTCGGCCGTTATCCGTTCAAGTTTGCCAGTCGCGCCCCGCACGATGCCTGCATTCAGCGGTCCCGATGCGGCGTAGGTAAACTCGAGCGTTCGCCGATCGATAATTCCATAGAACACATTCGCGCGATCGATTTTGTCGTTAGAACTCAAGCTCGGCTCGAGTTCGCTTGAGATAAATTGCAACACTTTGTCTGGAGACAACCCGCGTTTTGCTTCATGTTGCCCGGTCATCTTTAGCAATACGCTAAGCAGAAGTGCTGACATTCCGTAGCCGTTTGAACTGGCGAGTACGATCCCAAATTTAAGGCGGTCCTCATGTTCAAAGATGTCGAAATAGTCCCCGCCTGAAATCGGACTCGGAACAAACTTTGTCGAGAATTCAAACCCCGGAATGTTTGGAAATTCCGTTGGCACTAGTACTTTTTGAATTTGCGCCGCTGTTTTCACTTCGTCGGCGACTTTCGAAATTAGTCCCTCCAGCAAGTGATTGGCTGAGGCAAGCTGCTTTCTGAAAACGGCAAGATCATTTTCTCGCTCGCGCACTTCTGCTTCGAGTTCGGAAATTTTCGCCTTCAGGTCTTTTACCGAGCCACCGCTCGAGTCGTCTGCAGTATCTTTTGCCACTTCAGACAGTTTCAAGCCCCTAAGCGCAAGGCGTCAAGAACCGGGCCTCAAGATTCAGAAAGACGCGACGATGTGCATTGCTGCTTTCAAGTCTTCCGTCCGTTGGATACCCAAGTAGATATGACCGAAGACACCCCCGGAAACACGCAGGGTTACTCCGAAAAAGCAGAGCGCTCGCGAATCGGAGCGCAGGTCGCGGTTTGGAACGAAACGCAGACGTGGCTCGGGCCGCTGCGCGAATACGCTCGAATTTCCACAGCGATTCGCGCGGGACTGCGTTCGGACACGGCCAGTGAGGCACGAGGTGACGTCGACTCGACGACGACCGATGCTTCCGAGCGACGAATTCAGTTTCTCGGTTGGGAGGTAGCCGCGCTTATCGAGAAGCAACGTCCCCTTTGCGCGAACGCGAGCGAACTCCTCAACGTCATTTTTTTCCGCGAACTAGGCTTTTCGATCGCTGATAATTTGGCCGGTCGCCGCCTCGACGGCACAGAAGCTCTTTTCGATGCCGTGCTTGCGAGTCGAATCGGACCGCCATCGGTCATCGCTATTTTGTATTCATGGGTAAGTGAAACTGTCGCCAGCGCCTATGGCGAAAGCAGCGACTACCTCCGCGTCGAACTTGTTCAGTCGACCCCGACCGAAGTCGTACGGGTCATCAGTCGAAGCAACATTGGGTGCGTCTGGCTAGCGGATCTTTCCAAACACGGCGAGCGTGTCGTTGAAGAAACTTGGTCCGCGTGGTGCTCGTCGCCGACGTCGAACGGATTCTGCCGACTGACCTGGCTGCAGGGCCTCGTCAGAAGCTTGACCGAACTTTTCAAATTACTCGAAAAGATGCCGCCGGTTACGATCGAGTTGCTGTCGGCACAACTTTACGTTCTTGACCGCATCATTGCGCTACAGCCAAGCGAAACTTCGCGCTGGGCTGAACGTGCGATGCTGAACACTCGCCGCGGTGATCGCTCCAGTGCACTTGACGATCTAAAACGGTTTTTTGCATTTCACGAGCGTTCGACCGCACCGGCTGCCATCGTTTCGCTTTTCGAAAATCTGCGTGATTCAAGTTCGAACTAACTGCCGTAGTACCACTGTGTCTCAAGACAAATATCGAGCGGTTCTGGTTTTGTCGCCGCCGCAGTCTCGGCCTTCGGGTTCTTCCGTTCCTCTAATTCAGGTTCAACACACACTTTCTGATGAACCTCTCTAAGCCACTCTACCTTTTTCAGAGCGGCATAATATTCTCCGCGGGCGCGTCGGTGCCAGTCCGCCGTCTTTTTCTCGCCCTCGAGAATTCGCGCAACAGCAATATGATAAACTGCATATCGCGCGAAGATCTTTGTCTCTAGAGCCGGTCCCGCTAGGTATTCCGTTAAGCTCGGGCGTGCCCGCACGTAAGATGCTTTCAACGCGACTTCGCGATCTGTGAGAAATCGGGTCGGCCCCGTGGTCGATGAAACTCTTAGCCCCATAGCCAAAAACTGTGTTTCAAAACCCTCGCTTCGGTCGGGCGGAAAATCGAGCCAGAACTGAACTCCGCGTGCAACGTTCGATGCAATCAGCTTGTCGACAAACTGCAGCTTGAAATTCCGATTTCCGTCTTTGTTCGCCGCGATTTCTGATTGAAATTCTGTTGCGCTGAACCTGTCCTCACGACGCTGAATTCGTTCAAGCGTTCCCGGATCGAAAAAATTCCACGCGCTGAACGGGACAACGACGGGAGTTCTCACCAGCAGCGCGTCAGCAAAGCGAATCGACGATTCTTCGGATGAGGATTGAACGACGGCGACTGTCGTTTTCGAAACAGATCGCTCGATGTTGAGAGCGAAATCTTCTAGAATTGTGTTCCAGCCAGGATGCGCAAGCTTCCAAGCCTTGGGATGACCAAGAGCAATGACAATCACGAATGGAATCAACAGTACGAACCAAATCGGTCGAAGCGCCGATTTCTGCGATGGCAAATACCAGCCCGGCGCAAATTTGGCTGCAATCAAGAAGCTGATGCTTGCGAAAATACCAATCGCAAGTTCGCCACCAGTGCCGATGATAACATTGCCTGCACCGAGCGTGTCTTCATTCATCAGTTCGCGCATCATCGAGTAAATCGGAAGCGCAGAAAAACTGAGCGTACTCGGATCCAGTAAAACTCCGAGTGCGAGTGGAAGTGAAAATCCGACGACAAAAAGTAACACTCGTAAAATACGTTCGTATTTCGAAACTGAAATTCCCCGCAGCGCCAGTCCACGTCCCACGGCCAGTGCCCAGGCAAACGGCGTTAAGGCACAACCGAGTCCCTCGAGAACGGCTCCGAATGTCCAGCGCACTGGATACTTTTCTCGTGAGATTCCAGGTGAACCACATAACCCCATCAGCGCCAAAACGAGAAAAGAAACCGCGACGCCATTCGGCACTACGGCCGACCACAAAACCGCTGGCGAGAGGGCAACAAGAATCACCGCTGGCCACGGAGCATACAGCGCGACGATTGCAATCGCGGCAAGCGAGACCCATGCGCTGAGTGCGGCCGAAGTTGCAAACGTTTCGGGACCGTAGCCGAAACCGAGGTGCTTAATTGCTGTCAACATCAGGGCCCAAAGACTCGACAACGAGGAGCCCGCGACAGGGGATATATCGGTCTTCGCAAAAACCCAGCGAACGTGATCGGCCGAAAGACGTGACTGAATAGCGACTGGAAGTAACCAATAAAGCAGCGCTGCAAGCGCTGCAAAGCCGATAACATAGGCAACGGCTTTCAATACTTTTCCGACGGTCGTTTTCTGGAATCTCATGAATGTAGCGTGCCGAGCGCGCGCTCTAACGACAAGAATAAATGTCGAACCGAGCCGTTTTACCTTCAAGACGGTGCACCGGTGCGAGCTTTCGCCCGGTTTCATCGACCGACACAAGGTCAGGAGCGCCATCGGGACGCTTAACGATGACTCTCGCGTCTGCGGTCCGTCTCGCCGTTCGAAACAATGCATTCATTTCTTCATCGGTTGACGGTGTCAGCAGTTTTCGAAGCGCAGCCATTTCTTTTTTAGGCATCGACTTGCCGGTGGTAGCTTCGCCTTCGAACATCGGATCGAGCGTTACCGCGTACGCATGTTCACGATGCTCGAGGAAGTACTCGGTCGCATCGGCGTGCAGAAATTCGAGTTTGATTCCAGGCGCTGTCGCGGAGAAACGCTGTAACGCATCGGCAAGCAATTCGAATAGCAGCGCATCTCGTTCGAAGGCCACGACCCGGAAACCGGCTTGAGCCAAAAGAAATGCTTCGGTCCCAAGTCCGGCGGTAAAATCGTAGATCAACAACCCTGCGCGTTCACTTCGCTTCACGCCGACTGCCTTCACGATAGATTCGCTATCGGCGCCATTTTTTAAACGGTGGCGAAGTTTCGGGCTCATAAAATCAATGATGATCGGAGATTGCGTGGATAGATTAGCTGTCTCGCAGAGTCCTTTGGCCACGACCCCGTCAGGCATTGTCACGTCGACAATGGAAAACGCAGATCGGTCGATCACGAAAGGAAACTCGCGAAACCTTCGGAGAGTCGCAAAATATCGCCTAACAAAAACGCGAGCAAGTTCATCCACGCGAGTCTCAAGCCCGCAGCACCGAGCCCGCGCATGCGACCGCCCACAGGTGATTCTAAACCGCGAACTCGCATCGCCAAGGGCCCGATGCCGAACGCGAGGACGATCATAGGCAAAATCTTTTCCGGCACCGGATCGACCAAGACCAAAACAAAAGCCATCGAGGCCGAAACCAGAGCAAGACTGAAATAGGTAAACGTTTTCGATGCGTCAAAGCCAGCACGCACCGGCCAAGTTTTAAGTCCGGCTTTGCTGTCGACCAGAATCCGTTCGAAATTTTTCAGATGCAGGCACAAAAGCGCAAGCGAGCCGAACACGGCACCCAAGAAAAGACTCTGCCACACCAATCGGCCCGTCATCGCCCAGCAGAATCCACCGGTCAGTAGCGGGCCGAACATAAACCAGGCTGTCACTTCAGCGAAACCGCGATACTTGAGGCCAAAACGCGAGATCGCGAATTCGAGTGCGGCGGCGAGCGCAAATATCGCAAGTAAAATTCCAGAAGAAAAGTTTGCGATGACCACTGGAATTCCCGCAACGAGTGCCACCGCAAATGCGGACCACGCCGCCAAGCGCACATCGCGCGCGCGCAACCATCCACGACTGATGGCACGCGCTCCACCGCGACCCTGCACACGATCCCACCCACGCTTGTGATCGTGGTAGTCGTTGAACAGGTTGACGGAAGCGTGCAAAGCCAAAATTCCAGTGATCGTCAGTGCTACTTGCGACGCCGACAAAACCTGTCCACTTGTGCGCTTCCACGCCATCAGCCAGCCGAGTGTCGCCAATATTGGTCCAACAGAAAGCACAAGTGTGTCGGGACGAAGTGCCTTTATCCAAATCACGACCCAATTCGGTCGTTCGATGCTGACTAGCGGAACCAGCTCGAACGTCCATTCTCGATTGGACGGGATCAACAACGGACGAATCAGTGGATCTTCCGCAAATCCTTCGAGCAACGGATTCAGCCGCGGGTCACCGTCGGGAACCGTTAGAAAGCGGCCAGCTTCTGGTTTCAATCGCGTTTTCTCCAGTAAAGCGGCTTAGGCAGAGTCTTGAGGTCATCAATCACGCCGAGTTCGTCTGGGGTCAAACATTCACGAAGATCTTCTAGTCGGTGAAAATACAGATCGATCGACTTTTGATTTTCAATATCGAATTCAGCAGCACGTTTATCGAAGTGCGATTCGCCGATCAAACCTTTGAACTCGCCCAGCGACTGCGCCAAAACCGCTTTTTCGAAAACAGCGGTCGGCACATCGCGAAGAACCCACACGGCGAATGAATTCAAGTATCCAGATCGCAAATCGCCGAGCACGGCTTTGCCTTCTTCATTGCGGATATCAAAGTCGAGAAGATCGTCACTGCGCTGAAAAAGCAGTCCTAAAATCGTTCCGCATTCTTCGAGACGTCCCAACAACTTTTCGTCGTATCGCTCCTTCGCAATGAATGGTGCGCTTAAACACCATTTGAAAAGCGATCCCGTCTTCAAGTCGTGTACCCGATTAAGATCATGCATTTTAATTGCGAAGTCTTTGATGAGCGAATCTTGAATCCATTCACCCTCGAGCAAATCAGAAATCGCTTCAGCTGTTCGCTGAATCAAACGGATATTTCCATGCGCGGATAAGTTAACCATCACTCGCGCGAGTAAATAGTCTCCAGCCAGCACAGCGTATTCTGGAGTGTACTTCGACCAGGCCGCCGGTTTACCCCGGCGAAGCACCGAGTGATCGATCAAATCGTCGTGCAGAAGCGACGAGTTGTGAATGAACTCGACGGTTTGCGCGAGAAGATCATTAACGCGACTCTCGAGCCCAATCTTTGAGCCAATGCGATTGACCAACTTCGAACGAAAGCCTTTTCCGTCCTTAAAAAGGTCGTCGTAAAGCAGGTTCAGCTTTGGAAGGTACGTAGGGAAATCGGTCGCGCTGTAAATCTTTATCGAACTCATACTGTGGCGACCATGTTGCACCGCATTCGATTGAAGTCAATCGACGGGCATTGTGATTTGGGAAAGACACCGCTAGTCTCGAATTCTTCTATGGAGTCAGACAGTCAGTCCAAAGATCAGGCCGAGCCTGACAATTCTTACAGCGAATCCGGCGACCAGTCGGAAGATAGCCGGCGACATCTGCCTACTGTTCACGACGTTTCGGACCCAAGTCCGCGTCGAAGCATTTGGGAAGATTCGTCTATCCAAGCAGTCGTGGTTGCGATCGGTGGAAATGGTCTCGTCACAGTCGCAAAATTTCTGGCTTGGCTCGCGTCACCAAGCCCGTCGATGCTTGC
>JAYSST010000642.1:0-1118 GCA_043720435.1 Bdellovibrionales bacterium | reverse complement strand
CGACGTGTTTTCAGTGGACTCATCTGGATGAAGTTCCAGCTCATGCATTGGAGAAAGTCGACGCCATAATAAATCTTGCCGGCGAACCGCTTGCGGATGGTCGTTGGACAGAAGACAAGAAAAAACTAATTCGCGAGACGCGCATCGCTGGCACTGGGGCGCTTGTTCGCGCGGTGCGAGCTCATGCTCCCGGCATAAAAGTTTTTGTGCATGGTTCGGCCGTCGGTATCTATGGCGATCGCAAAGAGGAAATTCTCGATGGTCAAAGTGTCGCGGGCGCAGGTTTTTTAGCTGAAGTGGTGGAGGCGTGGGAAAACGAAGCAAAGAAACTCAATGAAAATCTTCTTCCTCAGGCGCGCCCCATTAGGCTTCCGATCGTCCGTACATCGATGGTTGTGGCTCGACACGGGGGTGCGCTTCAAAAGATGTTACCGCTGTACCGCGCGAATGTTGCTGGGCGAATCGGGCTTCAGGGCGCGCAGTGGATGTCGTGGATACATCTGGAAGACATTGCTCGCCTTTTTATTCATGCGCTCGATACGCAAGCGGTTGATGGTATTCTCGAGGGTGCAGCGCCACAGCCAGTGACCAATCATGACTTCACCGATGTTCTCTGTCGCGAGCTCGGCGTTTTTGAAAACGTCGCGGTTCCAAGCTTTGCTTTGAAGATGCTGTACGGAGAAATGTCGAGCGTAATTCTTGATGGGCAGCGTGTGGTACCGACGAACACGATCGCCAGCGGGTTTACTTTTCAATTCGATTCTCTTGATGAAGCGTTGCGAGAAATATTAAAACCGCTGAGAGGTTCGACGTTCGAGAAACTTTCCGAACAATGGGTTCCGAAGAAAGCAGAAGAAATTTGGCCTTACTTTTGCGACGAAAAAAATCTCGAAGCGCTGACGCCGGCATTTTTGAAGTTTAAAGTGAAATCAAAGTCGACACCGGAAATTCAAGAAGGAACGTTGATCGACTATTCGCTTAGTCTCAACGGCATTCCTTTCGGGTGGCGCACCCGGATCGAAGAATGGGATCCAGGCAAAAAATTCGTCGATACCCAATTGAGCGGCCCCTACGCCCTGTGGCACCACACGCACGAGTTCATCCCAATGGCGGGCGGA
>JAYSST010000641.1:0-1118 GCA_043720435.1 Bdellovibrionales bacterium | reverse complement strand
CTTTCGAAACACCTTGGAACGATTTGATCATACCCATGATGGTTCCGACGAGGCCCGCGAGTGTTGCCAAGTTACCAAACACGGCGAGGAAGGCAGTCCAACCTTCAACACGCGGGGTTTCGCGAAGCACCGATGCATCCATCGCGACTTGTACTTCTTCGTCAGGGCGTTGGTTCATCGTTTGGATGAGACCAGCCTTCAAAGTGTTTGTGAGTGGGGCCGGTTTCGAATCGCAATATGTGATCGCTTGACGAATATCGCCGCGCAAAACCATACCGAACAAATGTTCGTTAAAGTCGTTTTTGTCGACCGTGAGACTCTTTAAAGTCCATAGACGTTCGATGATCAGCATGATGGTGAGAGCACCAATCGCTGCGATGATAATCATCGACGGTCCGCCGACTTTGAATGCGGTTATAAAAAAGTTTTGCGATTCGTATGCCATTGCGGCATCCATCGCTGCTGCTGTTGATGTTGGCTCCACTGTCTATCCCCTTTTTCGAACCCTCTCGGGCCCTTTTACGAGCCTCTTGGCTCAAAACGTTTTCTTAAAAAAATAGCATCACTGTTCTCTTCGCGAATTAATTCGCAAACGCAAACGGATACGCCACGGTCACGACTTCGTTCGTCGGCGGTTCCGGAAATCTCCAAGTTCGAAGTCTTGCTGTCAGGCAATCGCCAACGGCCTTATTGCCAAGTTCGTTCACTTTCACCACCGCGCGAAGGACCGCACCTTTTTCGCCAATGTCGAATTCAACTGTGAGCTTACCTACGAGATCTGGAGTTTTATTCAGTTCGCGCTCATAGCAAGAACGGATGACTCGTTCGTTCGATCTAATCACTCGACGAATCGCTTCTTTGTCGATCGTCCCAGAGAATGCTTCGCCTTCGCCGCCCGGAATAACTTTCACGCCAGTTTTTCCACCGAGTCCGCCGGTGCCATACCCAGCGTTGCCGCCGCCACGACCCGAAGTCGAGACGCCGCCTGCAATACCTTCGAGCGATCGACCGCTTCCACCTGCACCCGTATCTCTCGTCGAACCCAAACCTTCACCCGGACGATTCTCGTTCATCCCGCTTTTACCTGTAGAATTCGCTGACATTCCAACGAGCTCTCC
>JAYSST010000640.1:0-6999 GCA_043720435.1 Bdellovibrionales bacterium | reverse complement strand
ACACAATGTCTTGTCAGGAGTTAACAAATAACGACAAAATCTCAAATGATGACTTCTCGTGACGCTGAACTCGATCAAAAGCTGCTGAAGCTAGGGCTGTCGCGCACGGTGTACTCTTGTTACTACCCCGAGACGCAAGCCGTGGTGGATGAGCTCTGGACGAGCAAACCGCACGCCCTCTATCAGGAGGCTTATATGCACCGAAATCAAGATCTTCATCTCGAGTTCGCGAGCGATTGGGTCGCATGGTCCAGTCCATTGGTTCAAATCGATCGGCTTGAGCACAAGCACTTTTATCCGAGCCAAGGATCGAGTGAAGCCATTCGAGATTTGATTTCGCAAATCGCAGTCGCCCGCGGTCGCGTTCATATTTTCAGCGGCGAATACGAAGGTTACCGAGCCTATGCAGAAGCTTTTAAAGTTCCGGTGATTCAACATCAGCGCGAAAATTATCAGACGACACTTAAAGATGTACATAGAGGCGATTTCTTTTTCATCAGCGAGCCAAGCTCACTCGATGGCTGCTGCTGGCGAGAGTTTCCGGATTTTATTAGATATCTCGAGAATACCTGCCCAAACATTCAAATTGCCGTCGACCTCTGCTACATTGGAACAACAACGGAGGGCCCCCTTCGCACCCTCGAGTCACCGCTCATTCACAGCATTTTTTTTTCGCTGAGCAAATCTTTCGGAGTTTATTATCATCGTATTGGCGGCGTCTTTTCCCGTGAGGCTCAACCATCGCTTGAAGGAAATAACTATTTCAGAAATCTGTTTAGCTTATCGCTCGGAAAAGCGCTGCTGCACGCGTACGACGTGACAGCCCTGCCCCGCAAATATCGTCCCCTGCAATTGAAAACCGTCGACGGTATTGCGACAGAGTTGGGCGAACTAAAAATGTCAGATTGCGTCCTGCTAGCACACCGCCCGGCCGGCAACGAAACGTCCGAGCTTGCTAGGTACGTACAACGGCAGAATTTTTTGAGAGTGTGCCTGACGCCAACTTTTGAAACTGCAGGGAAGCGATGAGGAATTTCAAGATCTATACAACAGAAGAAGAGTGCGCCTCACTTTTCAATTCGATATTCAGGACAACGCAGATGCTCGGCGCATTTCGAACATCCCAGCCGCTGCGCGATTTGTTCCAAAAGTTCGTAGGCACACCGCGGATCACGTTCGAAGCCACCGACAAAGAGGTCGAGCGCAGCAACTTCGCTTCTTGGTACAATGCTCTAAGCTTACGCGAGTACGAGAATCCTGCCGTCAACGACCTGTATTACCTGCATGAGATAACGCACATCTCGTCGATGCCGTACTCACCAAATGTAGATTTCCAAACATGGAAGCAGAAAATGTTTCTCAACGAATCGGAAGCAAGCGTGATGTCCGAGGCGTTCATCTATTACCTTTGCCCGGGACTTCGCCCGCTTAGTTTTAAAAATGAGATTTGGGTCGATCGTTTTTTGAAAGAAGAAACTCGCAACGGCGATCTAGACTTCTTCTCGCAAAAACTCACAAGAGAAAGAGATCGAGCACAGGCTCGACCCAATCGCGAAGATCCACAGGAAGCCCGAATCGCCGACTACCAGCTTCAGAACGAAGCCTGGGCCGAGATATGGCGCGCTAATTATGAAGTCATTGAAAAGCATATGAGCAGATTCACGGATGAAGCAAAAGCGGACAAACGAGCGGCCGGCCGGAAACACCTAGCATGGATGAACGAGCAAATCGCGCTCAGCGGTCAGCCGTTTCCGTTCGCAAAAGAGGTCGAAGAATTTGCGGCTTACTGCGCAAAGGACAAGACGTACATGTTCAAAGAACTCAATTTAAAAAAATAACAGATCGAGTCCTCACAACTAGAGGTCGTTCTCTGGCGAAGACCGACTGTACCAGCATGCCGGTCGCGCGGCTGCTCGATCCGCACAGGTGTTGACGGTACCATCGTTGAAATCGAGCGCCGCGGTATCCGGAACCGATTCGGTTCTGCAGAGCGCGCCAGCGATGAAGGTGTCCAGACGACACTGACGATCTGGATATAAATCGAGGATAGTGCTCGTCGCAACGAACGGACTCGCGCTCGCGACCGAAATCGGAAACTCCTTGATCATTTGAAGCATGTTGAATGCGCCGGCCACTGCTCTCTGACAAATCAACGAATCTACGGTGCGAATGCCATGAGCCGTGTCGCATCGGTGAGCTACATCCGCGACCGGCGGAAGCGCAGCCGCCATTTCTTGCGCCAGCCTTTTTTGATGATTTTGTCCCCGCACAAGACGGCGAAAGCAA
The DNA here is from genome assembly GCA_043720435.1 of Bdellovibrionales bacterium. Lineage (GTDB taxonomy): Bacteria > Bdellovibrionota > Bdellovibrionia > Bdellovibrionales > JAMPXM01. The sequence continues at coordinate 4,713 of JAYSST010000640.1, read as the reverse complement.
ACCAACGTCGAATAGTAATCCGCCTGCCCTTCACTGCTCATGAAGCTGAAACCATCGGGAGCTATTGGTCCATCCCACTCGGGCGGAATATTTCTTCGCGGAGCCCCACCCAAGACGTGACCCATCTCGTGACATAAAATCGTCCGCAAGCCATCTTCAGACATCCGCGCGTTTTCAAGCAAACGACGTGTCACCGTGACGTTCGCGTGACGGGCGTCGCGATTTGCATCGGCCGATTCTGAAGAAGAATTGTTGTCGATTTGAACGGTGAGTTTGAAGCCGAGGCCGCTGGTAATCGGCTGGTAGAATGCTTCAAATTCCTGAAGCACCACAGTCATACGTTTTGCCCCTGGACTCGGCACCGGCGTCGGCCCCCTCGAACCAAACGCCGGTGCACCTAACGAGAAAAAAAGAATGAGCGCGACGCCCCTCGGAAAAAAACATGTCGCGCCCACGATGCCCCCCACGGCTCGCTCGATGTTTCATCGATTGCGTAGGTACATATCTAGACGGCGACACCGAATAAAAACAGACACATTATTTTATCGTCCCTAGTAGAAGCGCTGGGGGTATTGGCCGCGATCGTGAAGAATCGTTACACCAAATGATCAATTCATACCTTGCGGCCATGACTAATCTTCCTGGTTACTCCGTAACTTGAATCCAAACGTTCTCAACTCCGTGTTGGCGCACCAATCGATTGAAAATTAAAGCGTTGTCAGGATGGAGTCGGACGCAACCGTGTGAAGCTTTTGTTCCGAGTCGTTTCCAATTGCTCGTTGCAGTGCCATGAATCGCGAAACCACCTTCAATGAAAACCGCGTAAGGCATGTTGCCAAGCCCTTGATAGTTTCCGCCTGGAAAAGTTTTCGACATGTATTGATCGTAGATACGACCGTTCGGATGTCGGTCAAAATCCGGAGTCTCGCGACCGACAGCGCCGGTTGAAACCGGCCAATCAGACACGGGATTACCGTCAACAAACAGGTAAAGTTTTTGATCTGAACGTCGAACGTAGGCGAACACCTTACAAGCACTTCTGAAGCAACCACCGGTCGCACTGCGAAGCGCCGGGTTGATGCCGTCTAACCACGAACTCTTATTAGTCGAACGCTGATATTCACGATCGAAGGCTTCCAGCTGCTTCTCGACGTCGGGACTGAAGGAATCTAATTCATCCATCGCGTTTTTCGTTTTGTTTTTAGCTGCCGGCTTAACGGTGTTGTGCGCGGCCGTTGCGAAGTCCGGAGTGTTGAAACCGACAAGAACCAGTGCTAGAGCGAAAAATAACGTTTTGGACATGGTGATATCCCCCCGAGGTGCCTGTACCTGTGGCTCGCGTTTGATTCAAGCATCGTCGCGACGCTTCCGCGAACGACTGTCTTACAAAGTGGACACCCTCTCTCGTTGCGCCACCCTAAAACTAGAGTTCTTTCCATGACCTACACGTTATGAGCGACATGCACGTTCTGGCATTTGCATTGCCTTACATGAGCTCCAGAGATTGCCGACATCGTCGGGTCTAAAGTAAACGTTAATGAAAGAGGTCCGCCCATGAAGTCGCTTATTTTAGGAATGCTCATTTCGATCATTCCCACTTTCGCTTTTGCCGAAGAAGGTGCTGCTGATCCTGCTCTCACGCTCCAAGAAGTACAGTGTCGTGGCAATGAGGCCACGTCGTGCCCCTTTATCACCGGACATCTGTATCTTGCTAACGGCGCCGTCATAAACGAAGAAGAACTTCAAAACGCGAAACTACGCCTCTCGTTGTTGGTGAATTTTAAGTCCGTCGATATCCGTCTCGAAAAAGGAGCCGAGAAGAATAAAGCGATTGTCGTGATCGACGTCGTTGAAGCAAGTCCGGTGACGAAAGAGGTCGTCTTAGGCACTTCGGTTGAAGGCGAACATGTCAGTCAAAGAGTTGCGGCTCGCACGAGCTATAACAACCTTTTCGGTGCGGGAAAGATCCTGGATCTTGAACTGGATTTTCGAGTTCCGATCGGCGAGCCAGGCCGTCAAAGTGAATCCGTCCGAATTCAATACGTCGATCCCCATTTGTTTGGCTCTGCGAAGAACTTTATGATCGCCGGCGCGGAATATGAGAAGAGCAGTTTCAACTCTTCGTACTACAACTATAAACAAGAACAAGTTGGCCTCGATCTTCATTTTGGTCGGCGCTTCAACAATTTCTCATATTTCACCGTGGGATATCAAAATCGACCGGTCACAACTCGGGAAAGCAAATACAAGGATTTCCCCTATCCTTCTCCCGGTTCAGTCTACGAATATAGCTCGACCGGCTACCGAAGCAACGTCATCGTCACGACCGGATGGAATTCTGAAGATGATCCGTATTTCGCGACTCGTGGCGACCGTGCGCATTGGGCGATGCGATGGTCCTCAGACGGCGGAAGTGGTCTCTTGGAGAACTCGCTTCGCGTCGGCGTTGCTTATCGCAGAACCTGGAAGACGAGCGGCGGATCGATTTGGTATTACAACATCGGCGGAGCACCACGAAACGAGTTCCGTCCAAATCTCGACGAGCAAATGGATATCTCGTTCGGCTATGCACGAGACTTCGGAAAATCTGATTTCTTGGGCGGCATTAACCGAGGCCGTTGGTACATCGAACCAGGCCTCCCAAGATCGTACTCGACTTTTGATCACGGTTCGATCGGTGTAAAAACCGGTTTGCGGCTTGATACCGAATTATTGGGAATCGTCGACATTTATGCTTTCGCGGCAAACGGCTTCGTCGGACGTGAACAATGAGCCGGCAGACCGTTTTGTTCATTGCGATCATGCTAGCTTGTTCGGCGCTGGCGTCGGCTGCCGAACTGACTCCGTTTGTTGAAAAGGGACAGCTCGGCGTAATCATCAAAAACCCAGGGTATCCTGAACAACTTCAGAAAGATCTCGTCAGCGGACTTACCAACAAGATCCTTATTCAGGTCGAACTGTTAACGACCGCACATGCGCAGGCCTCGCAAATTAAAAAAGTGCTCGAGATCGGCGTAAAATACGAGCTGTGGGAAGAAAAGTTCAAACTGACTACAACCGAGGCCGACGGAGTTACTTCAAAAGTGCTACCAAGTCTGAAGGAGGTCATGACGAGTCTGAACAACATTCGAATTTCGAAACTAATGAGAGTCGATGTTAGCTCGAAAGAGCTAGAAGTGCGCTTCACCTACGCAACGTTGTTGAATCCCATCGACAAAGAAAAGATGGATAAGATTAAAGAGTGGGTTGCGCAAAATAGCAGTGCGACTCCGGTGGATCCAACAGGATTTGGCGGTCCGAGAAATGTGGTACAGTCGAGAAAAAACATACTGTTCAATCAGATTTTTGAACAGTATGCGAACGGAGATCGTGTCGCGTCGGCGTGGCGAGAGCAGGGTGAATCTAAATCGTTTAAACTCAGCGAGGTGACGCCTTGAAAAGTCGCCGCAACATCCCGCTGCTTCTTTTCTTGTCAGTCCTGACAACCACCGTCCTGCCTTTGGTCGCTGCGATGTACTTTCTCGACATGACACTCGAAACGAGTCTGAACCTAGGTTTTAATAACCAAATCACGGATGCGCTCGAAATTTCGAAAGAAAACCTGAAGACGTTAAAGACGACTGATCCCGCGAATGAAACAAAGTACCGCGAGCAGTTCGAAGGCATCGAGAAGTTATCTTTCGTTTACTCGAAACCTGAACTCGTAAAGACGGGCCTTCTCGAGTCACTTCGATTGTATTTCGGTCTCGGACTTATATTGGCGGTATTGATATCAGTTGCTGTCGCAGCGCTACTGAGCCGTCGAATATCGAAGTCATACAAGACGACATTTGACGATCTGACTCGACACCGCGAGAAGGTTCGTTACCTTGAAGAAATCTCATCGTGGCAAGAACTTGCCAAAATGCTTGCGCACGAAATCAAAAATCCACTGACACCGATCGAAATGTTGATCACGTCGCTAGAAAGTTCCTTCGCGAAGAAATCGCCGGACGAATTTCGAGATCATCTCGCGAAAACCCAGGTCATGATCCGAGAAGAAGTCGGCCATCTGAAGACCATCGTGAATAAATTTAGTGAGTTCGCGAAAGTTCCCGAGGTTCGGCCGGTCAGCGAGGATCTCAACAAGTTGCTCGATGAAAACGCGCGTTCGTTAACGAACAGCTTCGATCGAGCGACAATTCGTGTAGTCAAACGTCCTAGTGGGGTTTCAGAATCCATACGAGCGAAGTTGGATGGTCCGTTATTTCGTCAGGTGCTCTTTAACATTGTGAAAAACGGCATCGAAGCGAATCCCGGAAGAAACACGAAATTCGACATCGCATTAGAGAGTGAAGCCGACTCGGTTTCTATTTTCATTGCAAACGATGGCGTTCCAGTACCACCGGTACTTGCCGAGCGAATCTTCGACCCTTATGTTTCAAGCAAGTCCGACAAAGAAAACATGGGACTTGGACTTGCGATCGTGAAAAAGATTATGATCGAACACGGCGGCGACATTTTCTACGAAGAACGAGCCGGTCATCCGGTTTTTAAACTTACTTTTCAGAGGGAAACCTAGTGGTTGATTGGGCGAAGCACCCGACGATTCTCGTCTTAGACGACGAGAAAAACATTCGACAGTCTCTCGAAATGGTTCTTTCTCAGGAAGGCATGCAGGTTGTGCTCGCGCACGATCCGGCGTCTGCCTTGCGAGCGCTTAACGAACGCCCT
>JAYSST010000639.1:0-1119 GCA_043720435.1 Bdellovibrionales bacterium | reverse complement strand
GCGGGACTTAAACGCTGGAGCAGAGATTATTATTCAGCCCTCGGTGAAGACCGCACCCGGCCATTCTGGATGGGCATTCAGATACCTCCCGAGCAGTTGAAAAAGGCAAACGCAGAGGGCGCAACTCGATTGATGCTCGGTCTTTTGTTTAGTCGCTATGAAGTTTGGATCGACGGGCGACGCGTTCAGACCGGCAACTACTTAGAGAATGATCTGCCAGTGGCAATCGACATCGCGAGAGACCGACTTCAAGTCGACGTTCCGTTGAGCGTTGCCATCATTGTTTTTCGCGACGGAAAAATGCGAACCATGGATTCAAGTTGGTTTGTCCCGGCTCTCGGGCTTTTTACTTCTCGTGCGGCGGATCAGCAGATGCGTTGGGTGATTTTCACGGGAGACACCCGATTCTTGATTATGTTCGCCGTCTTCATTCTCTTTGGGACTATTTTCAGATTCGCAGCTCAAGCGGATCCGTCAAAAGAAGAATTCCGTGCGGCTGCTCTCGTGTCGTTCGTCTTGGCACTCACGCAAGTGATTATGGCCGACTCGACGTTTCGAGTTCTTGAAGCCTCGCTCTACTATCGATTTTTAACAGCCTTTTCGCTCGGAGAAGTCGCCGCTATACTTGCTCTGGGATTTGCGGCAGCACGAAGTCGTCGTGCGTTGGTCATTGGTGCAAGCGCTGCAGCTCCCATTTTGATTCTTTTCAGTCTTTTCTTACCGTCAGATCTTTTCACCGACGGCGAACTCACTCAATTTATTCTCACTTGGCTGACGCCCGCGGCTTACGTCACTTCGGGCCTGGTCTGTCTCGCGCAGTTCGTAAAGATTCAAGCAACATCGCATCTCGCTGGAGTTGCGCCGTCACCTCACCGCAATACAACGCTGCTCGTGCTGACCTTCATGATGATTTGCATAGCGTCCGCATTTATCATGGAGTCAGCTCAGGCAATCGCCGTCGAAACCCATTGGGCGCGTTACTTAATTTTATTTCCGCTGCTAGGACTTGCGACAACACTGGCGGCCGATGTCCGACGAAATATTCGGCTCGTCGAAACAACGCCGATCTCAAGCTTCCACAAAATGCCAAAGCTTCCGAGCGAAGTTCCAGGTCTGCTC
>JAYSST010000638.1:0-1120 GCA_043720435.1 Bdellovibrionales bacterium | reverse complement strand
TTTGCGAAAAACGACGAGGCCAATCGGTTGCGCGGTTTATACCAGCAGTGTTTGGGAGGTGCGCGATGAGTCCTCGAACTTCCGCTGCAGTTCTCGGGATTTTTTCTCAACTTCTATTTGTAAACGCCTTCGCTTCGGATCCGATGGATCAAGCGCGAGCGCTGGTAACAGCTTCATATGAAGTCGCATCGGCGCGGGCGTTAAAAGCCGCGACGGAAGATTTCAATATGGCGCTGACTCAAACGACCAACAGTCTTTTAGGTCCGAAAGACATAGCGCAGGCGAAACAATTGATTTTGACTGAACAAGGTCGTCTGCGGACTTCGTTCGATGCAATTGCGAATCTTGAGATTTCGGAAGTAAAGCTACTCGAGGCCCAATTGGCGAAAGCTTTCACCGATTACACGGCAGCCGTGCGTGAACGTTATGACGCATCCTACATGGTGCGCGCGGCACGCGACGATGCTCGACAGAGTTTGTTAATGGCAAGTCGTGCCTTTCAAGTCTTCGAGACAAATTGTGCAAACGGGCGCGGAGTCGGTGGATTAGGCATCGGGGCGTTTGCATATCCCGATCTTCCAAAGGCAGATTTCCAAATTTATGTTGGGTTTGGAACGGGCGATAGCCAGAATAAGTTTGAAGGATCATACACAGGTACCGGTTCTCAGTCGGAAAAAGGTCGTAACACGTTCTCGAATGTAACCAATACGGCTGCCGGCATTACGACGAGCATCGCACTCACCGGCGGAAGCGGAGCAACAGTTGCCGTGGCGCAGACGTTGGCCCCGTTCGCGGTTGGCGGTGCAGTCGTGATCGCAATTGCAGTGTTGTACATCAATCAGCAAGAGAGAATAAAGGCCGAGAACGAAATCGTAAAAGCAAAGCTTCACGTGTTTCATGAATCGGCCGGTGATCATACCGTTGGCCAATATTATAAGAGTCATTGCAAATCGATGTCTGAGCAAACGAAACTGATTCGTGGCGTGCTCGACGTCGCACTTACGCAACCAGAGAAACTTAAGTCGATGGCCGCCGAAGTTCCGAATCTCGATCAGGAAGTAGCAAGCTTCCGAGCCATCGTGACGAATCGGGAAGCTGCCTTCAAGGTAGCATCAGAGGC
>JAYSST010000637.1:0-1120 GCA_043720435.1 Bdellovibrionales bacterium | reverse complement strand
TTTAAGACTTTCGCAACGACGCCATCGTAAGCATCACGAACGCGTGCGTCTTTCATATCAAGGACGTAATCGACCATGGCGAGGTTCGACTTAATTTTTGAATAGCTCAATTGGAAGATCTTGGTCAGATTTGTGACTGCGACGATTCGACGATCGACGAGGCGAAGCCCGAAGACTTTGTGATCGCTTACGATGCCGAGGGTTGCCGCAAGACTCCACTCGCGCTTGCGTATCGCAACCAACTTCATCAGCAATTTTTGGTTTTGTCCTTTGATCAAATAGATCTGAAATTGACCGCTAACGAGATAATGGGTGCTGAGGTTGGCCGGCATTTTCATTGTAATCGGCAGCGATGAAACTCCTACGATGACATCCATGTGCGCCGAGAAAGAGAAGAAATCGCCTGGATCCAAATTATCAATCACGTTTTGAGAAGAAAGTGGAAGTCGCGATAGTGCTTCTTTCACTGTCGTTGGAACTGACGTGTAGCCAAATGGAACAGCAAGAGCCGCATCTTTTTTGCTTTTAAACGGGCGTACGTAAAGAATCTCGGTACCGTGCTTGAGCTCGAGTCCTACATGCTTTGTGGCCTGGTTTAATAGTTCGCCGACGTTAACGTCGTTGTTTAATGTCATGCGATCCATTCGAAGATGGTATTCGCCCGTGTACGACGGCTCGAGTTCGTAGCGATAATCGAGCGCGGTTTTCAAACCGTCGATGAGTTCGAGATCGAGAATCTTCGCTTTAAGCTTGATATCGAGCGAGCCAAGTCGGTTTCCGACCTGCTCAAAAAAGCCTTTTTTATCGACGGTCTCGGTTGCGTCTCCGATCGAACTCTGGGGATTTGATGTCACGGCATCTTGTGCAACCGCAAGTGTCGTAATCGACAACACTCCTGCAATCGCGATCGCGCCACCTATAGTGAACGCACGCATCGAACTTAAAGATCGACTCACAAAGCCTCCTGGATTGTTTACAGATCGGAGATTGAAACGGCAAAACCTCCAGCTGTGCACGGCTCATGACAACCGGGGGCTAATCCTGACAGTTCTGTGAGTTTTAGTAGTGCTGGTTTTCGGCTCCTGCCAAATGCCGGTGCCTGAAATTGTCACTCTGGCTT
>JAYSST010000636.1:0-1121 GCA_043720435.1 Bdellovibrionales bacterium | reverse complement strand
GTCTGCGCAATTGAGTGTGCAGAAGTTCGGTGCACTGAAGCAGAGTCGCCAGTTCTTTCACTCGTTCACGTGCGGCGGGACGCTCGATTTCGTAAATTCGGGCCAGTAAGTCGTAACTGTCGGCCGGTGCGAGATCCCACCAAAGCTGGTTTTTTTGACCCAAAAGAATGCTGATGCGTTTCAGAAAATCGGGGTCCCGAGAAGTGGGTTGATATCCAAGAACCGATGCCGTGCCCTCGCTCGGATGAATCAGCCCTGAAAGTAGCTTCAAAAGTGTTGTTTTTCCCGCGCCGTTCGAGCCGACAAGGCCGACGATTTGCCCACTCTCTATTCTCAAAGTGGTCGGTTGAAGAGCGACCTTACGTTCGGTCTTACGAGCCCATAATCCTTCGATAGATTTAAGCAAGCCCTCGGGCTTTTTATAAGTCTCGTAGGTGCGTGTCAGGTTATGTGTTTCGATATTTGCGGTCATGGCGAGTTACTGATATCGTTTTTCTGTGCAAAAGAGCATAGAAAAGCCGTTATTTTCAGCTTCTTATCTAACTCGGGCTCGGGCTCGGGCTCGGGCTCGGGCTCGGGCTCGGGCTCGGGCTATGGCCGTGTCGTTGCTTGTAGCGACCGGTTGCGCGTCGACTTCGCTGGCGCAAACTGCGACTGCTCAAGCTTATACCGAGTTTCTGTTTAAACCTGGGACTGAGATTACACTTGGTTCCGAAACACCGAATCCGCTGACAGCGTTCGATCAGTCATCGGATCCTAAACCATTCGCGAACGCTGCGGTGAAGCAGACGGCGGGTTGCGCATCTCTCGAAACTTGGGAACCTGTGGTTGTGTCGAGAACGCACTGGCGAACGATCGCCACGATAACGTCGAGCAATGCTGCAACTGGAATCCTGGCGGTAACGGCTGAACAAAACTGCGTGAAGCTCGGTCATCCAGCACATATTGCTGAGGTGAATTCGAAAACTGGGATTATGACGACTCTGGGATGGTTTATGCCCACTGGGATCGCTTCGCCGCGTCCCGAGTTTGCTTTGCTCGAAGATCGGCTTCGAACTTCGGCAGGAATTTTGGGATTTACAGGACCAGTCGTATTTGTTTCCGGCCGAATCATTACCTAC
>JAYSST010000635.1:0-1122 GCA_043720435.1 Bdellovibrionales bacterium | reverse complement strand
CCGTCGCGCCTTTGAGTCGACGGGAGACGAATACGTATCCGATAGTACGATGGATTTAAACCATCAACGATTTCGACAATCAGATGGCGATAGGGTTGTTCAATTGAAATCCCGACATTTTTCTCAGCCATTTTCCGGATTTATCTCATGCGCTGGGATGACCTCCGCTATCGCGACGCTCGAGTGTAACGACAGGGCAGTGAGTAATGTAGATATCAGCAGGTTCAAGAAAAAGCGCACAGTCGACCCCTTCTATCGAGCTTCGATGCCACGACCGCTCGAAGTCTTTAGCTGCTGTTTAAGGCAATCGACATACCAGTCACGTTACGGCTTATAGTTACCATCAACCGACCTAGGGCTAGCGCGACCGTGAACTTCAGGATGAACGTCTAGAAATGAGCCCTTCGTGTAGCGGCTACTCGGTTTGGTTGGGTGTGACGCTTTCCAGTTGGTTCGTGGCTATGTGTCTGTCACAATTTTTATAGGGGAACGTCTCGCTCTGGGGCGTTCGATCAAAGGGGATCAATCGATGTCGACATCAAGCTCTGGAAATTCATTCGACTTCGCAAGCCTAGTCAAAGACTGGAACGGGAATAAAAAATTCCGCGATCTAGCTTGGTCAGGAACGTTCAACGATTATCTCGCGCTCGTGAAGGATAATCCAAAGGTCACGCGCAATGCGTTTCAGCGCATGTACGACATGATTCTCGAAAAAGGTTCTGAAGAATACATCGACTTCAAAAAACAAATCGTGCGCTATAAGTTTTTCGACGATCTCGAAAACGACGGAAAAGACGCGGTCTTCGGTCTCGACATTTCGCTTATGAAGCTCGTGAACGTTCTTCGTTCCGCAGCGCTCGGTTACGGAACAGAAAAGCGTGTCATTCTTCTTCATGGTCCTGTGGGATCTGCGAAGTCGACAATTTGTAGAACACTCAAGCGCGGCATCGAACGTTATTCGAAGACTGATAACGGTGCGATGTACACCTTCGAGTGGTTCGATGAAAAAGGTGAGCTGCAAGGTTTGCTTGGCAAAGACACCAAGACATTCATGTCGCCGATGCATGAAGAGCCATTGCTTCTGATTCCCGACGATCTTCGCGCCAAAGTTGTCGAAGAACT